>CAJBLW010000573.1 GCA_903953985.1 uncultured Burkholderiales bacterium | reverse complement strand
GTTCAAACGCCTGGCCGCCAGCCCAGCACTGCTGCAAGCGGCGCAATCGGGCCTGCTGCGTTTTGACATGCGGGTGGACGAGGCTGCGGTCAAGGCGGTGGCCGCTGCTGGGCCTGCTGCACCCGTGACGTCGGCCATGGCCGCCACCACCGCCACCGATCCGGCAGCTTGCTGCTCATCGTGCAAGGCAGGCAAGGCCTGCGAGTGCAAGGGCGACACCTGCGAGCTGCACGATCACTCAGCCGAAGACATACCCGAGCTCAAGGGTGTGATCGGTGAGAAGTTGCTGAAAACCCTGCCGCCGAGCGTGAAAACCGTTCGGCTGCATCCCAAGGCGGTGATGACCCCCTTGGGCAAAGAAGCTCTGCGCAAGCGCGGCATCACCATTGAACGAGGAACCAAGCCATGAAAACAGGAACCGTGATCGGCCGCATCGTGGCCAGCAAACGCCTGCCCGAGTTGCCCGCTGGGGCATTGCTGGAGGTGCAACTGGACTACCCCAAAGACGTGGTGGTCTGCTACGACCCCATGGGCTGCGGCATTGGCGAGCGCGTGATGATCACCATTGGCGCACCTGCAGCCTGGTGGTTCGCCCCGGCCCACCCGCGTGTGGTGGCCGATGCGCTGATCATCGCCTCGCTTGACAACTACGACACCCCCACACCGATGCGTTGACGCAGCGGTATTTTTTCCTTCACCCTTTCCCTCAACCCTTTCTTTTTTTAACCCCTCAAGGAGACTCACATGTCACAAGCCATCGGAATGATCGAAACCAAAGGTTATGTTGCTGCATTCGCTGCCGCGGACGCCATGGTCAAAGCCGCCAACGTCAACATCGTTGGCAAAAAAGAAGTCGGTGGCGGTCTCGTTGCCATCATCGTTTCGGGCGACGTGGGTGCCGTCAAGGCCGCCACCGAAGCCGGTGCTGAAGCCGCAGGCGCGATCGGTGAAGTGGTGTCCTGCCACGTCATCCCACGTCCACACGCTGACGTGACCAAAGCCTTTGACGGCAAGTGATCGCAGGCTGCCCTAGATAAGGAGGCCGCATGGCCACAAGCAAAAAAGCCACCGAGCCCGCGAAACCGCCTGCCAAGCCGGCCGCTGAGCTTCGGGTGTACCTGACGCTCACCGACCTGCAGCCCCAGTTCTCCTCGTGGATGAGTTCGCCCTTGGGCGCACGCGGCTACGTGGCGATGCAAGGCACCCACGCGCTGCTGGTCGAGATCGCCCCCGGGCTGTCCATTCAGCGAGTGATTGACTTGGCCCTGAAAGCCGAGCCCACGCTCGAGCCGGGCATTCTGGCAGTCGAGCGGCAGTTTGGCGTGTTGGAGTTGCACAGCAACGATGGCGCTGCCCTGAAGCGTGCAGGCCAGGTCATCCTGGACTGGATGGGCGCCAAGGCCGAAGACCAGCTGCGCCCGCATCTGCTGTACAGCGACATTCTGGAAAACGTGACCGATCAACATGCCGTGCTGATGAACCGCACGCGCCAAGCCAGCATGGTGCTGCCCGGCGACCACATGCTGCTCATGGAAGTGGCCCCGGCCCTGTTTGGTGCCCACATGGCCAACGAAGCCGAAAAAGTCGCCCCCGACCTGACCCTGGTCGAGTGCAGCATGATCGGTGCCAGCGGCCGCATGTACCTGACCGGCAGCATGGCGTCGCTTGAAAAAGCCAAGGCCCATGTGGAGCAACTGCTCGCGGAGATTCCGGGCAGGGGCTGATGCTCGCTGGCTCGTTTTAAAAACCTGCCAAGCCAGGGCTTTGTGGCCCGAAGCTTGTCAGGTTTTTTTGTGCCCCTTGCTGGCGACAGGTGCGCGACACCTGTCGCATCGACCGCCAACGACAATCCGCATGCCCGTTCTGTTGGTGGATGCGGCGATTGAATACAAGGGGTCAACGTAAAGATGCAAGCCATGGACATCGGCCTTGTGGGCCTGGGCGTGATGGGGGAAAACCTCGCGCTGAACCTGGAGCGCAATGGCTTTTCGGTTGCGGGCTTTGACCTCGATGCCCACAAGCGCGAGAACTTCGCACAACGCACCCAAGGCCTCCAAGCACAGGCCTGCGCCAGTCTGGCCGATCTGGTGGCCAGCCTGCAGGTGCCCCGGCGCATCTGGATGATGGTGCCCGCTGGTGCGGCGGTGGACCAGGTGCTGGCGCAGTTACGCCCTTTGTTGTCGGCAGGCGATGTGCTCATTGACGGTGGCAACACGCTGTACACCGACACCCAGCGCCGCATCGCTGCGCTGCAGGACTCGGGCATTTTGTATGTGGGCGCGGGAGTCAGTGGCGGTGAAGAAGGGGCCTTGCGTGGCCCAGCGCTCATGCCTGGCGGCTCGCCCGAAGCCTGGCCGCTGGTCCAGCCCCTGATGCAAGCCATGGCCGCCAAGGCCGAAGACGGTCTGCCGTGCTGCCAGTGGATGGGGCCGGGTGGGGCGGGCCACTTCGTGAAGATGGTGCACAACGGCATCGAATATGCCGACATGCAAATGATCTGCGAGGCTTACGCGCTGATGCAAAGCTTGGGCATGGCCCCGGCCGACATGGCCGCCGAATTCGAACGATGGAACGATGGCGAACTGGGCAGCTACCTGATCGACATCACCGCACAAATTCTGGCCACGACCGACCCCGAAACGGGTGCGCCTCTGGTCGACGTGATTTTGGACACGGCCGAGCAAAAAGGCACGGGCAAATGGGCCAGCCAGATCGCGCTGGATCTGGGCGTTGCCGCCCCCACCATTGCCGAAGCGGTGTTCGCCCGCACCCTGAGCGCCATCAAAACCGAACGCGTGGCCGCTTCGCACTTGTTGTCGGGGCCGAGCACCGCCACGGCGCCCGAGCGTGGTGCCATGCTGGGCAAGCTGCGCCGTGCCTTGCTGGCCGCCAAAATTTGCGCCTACGCCCAAGGCTTTGCCCTGTTGCGCGCGGCCGACCGCGAACAGCAATGGCATCTGCCCATGGCCCAGGTCGCCTCGGTCTGGCGCGCCGGCTGCATCATCCGGGCCCACTTGCTCGAAGACATCCGCCGCGCCTACCAAACCCAAGCCGACCTGCCCAATCTGCTGATCGACCCGCACTTTGTCCGCGTCATGGCCGACTGCCAACAAGATCTGCGCGAAGTGGTGGCCATGGCGGCCCTGAGCGGTGTGGCCGTGCCCGCCTTCATGAGCGCCCTGAGCTATTACGACGCCTATCGCGCGGCCCGTTTGCCCGCCAACTTGTTGCAAGCCCAGCGCGATTACTTTGGTGCCCACACTTACCAGCGCACGGACCGTGCGGGCAAGTTCCACACCCGCTGGGGGGCGTGACCGCCAGCCCGCATGCGTTGGGCATCGGGATGACTGAGGGGGTCAAACCACCGGTATGGCATCCCAACACGTTGTGTAATTGGGCGACTTGCGCTCTTGCCGCATCTGCCAACCCTTGAACGCCCCCTGGGTGGACACCTTCACCGTCCCGCGCCCATAGCGCTGGTTCAGCTGGTCCAGCGCTTGCATCAGGTTGGCGTTGCTGGGGGTTTCGGGCTCCAGCAGATCGCCTTGCCTGCGCGTGACCGGGCTGATCTCGCTCAGCATGATCCCGGCCTTCTTGTATTGGTAGTCGGGCTTGAACATGCGTTCGCACAAATAACTGGCCCATCGGTTGACCTCCAGACTGTCGTGGGTCGGGTAGGGCAGTGGCACGGCCAGGCTGGGCATGTATTGCGGTAACTCTTTGCGAAACCGGTTGGTCTGCAAGAAGACCTGGATCACTGCAGCGTGGCTGTTTTGCGCACGCAGCTTGGCGCAGGCATTGGCCGCAAATGTGGACAGCGCGTCCTTGAGCACGTCCAACTCGGTGACCATGCCGCCGAACGATCGGCTGCAGATGATCTGTTGCCGCTCGGGCTGGATGTTTTGCAATTCAATGCAGGGCACTTCCTGCAACTCGCGCTGGGTCTTTTCCATCACCACGCCAAACTCGGCCCGCAGGGTCGGCACATGGGCCACGCGCAGGTCTTGCACGGTGTGCACGCCGTGCCTGGCCAGCTTTTGTGTGAGTTGGCGTCCGACCCCCCAGACTTCTTCCACCGAAATGTGTTCGAGCAACTGGGTTTTTTGCGCGGGGCTCAACGCGTTGTAGTTGAAGACACCTTTGGAGCGAGGGTGCTTCTTGGCCACATGGTTGGCGAGTTTGGCCAAGGTCTTGGTGGGGCCAATGCCCACGCAGACCGGCATGCCCGTCCACATGCCAATGCGGTCGCGCATGGCATAGCTGACCTCGCGCATTTTTGGGGTGCCCGTCAGATCCACAAAGCATTCATCGATCGAATACACCTCGCTGCGGGGCGAAAACTCGCTCAGGATGTTCATCACCCGGTTCGACATGTCGGCATACAAAGCGTAGTTGCTGCTCATGGCCAGGATGCCGTGTTGCTCGGCCAGTGCCGTGCACTCAAACCAGGGGGCACCCATCTTCACGCCCAAAGCTTTGGCCTCGTTGGAGCGGGACACCACGCAACCGTCGTTGTTGGACAGCACCACCATCGGGACATGCGTCAGGTCGGGCCTGAAAATCCGCTCGCAGCTGACATAAAAATTGTTGCAATCCACAAGCGCCAGGGCTTGTACCTTCGGCGGGGCCATGGCTCAGTACAGCTTGTGCAGGTTGCGCGTCACCACGCCCCAGATCACCAGCTCCTCGCCTTCCTTGACCACGATGGGTGGGTACAGCGGGTTCTCCGCGATCAGCTTGACCACACCGCCTCTGCGGTACAGGCGTTTGACGGTGTAGTCGTTGTTCAGCACCGCCAACACAATGTTGCCGTGCTTGGCTTCGATGGAACGGTCCACCAACAGCTCGTCGCCCTCATAGATGCCGATGCCACTCATCGAGTCGCCTTTGACCCGGAAGATGAAGGTGGCTTCCTTGTTGCGGATCAGGTGCTCGTTCAGGTCAATGCGTTTGCGTGTGTGGTCCGCTGCAGGCGATGGAAAGCCGGCCACCACGGGCCAGGTGCAGACGTCCAGCCAGACGGGGGTGTCTGGAACCCATACCGGGGAAAGCGAAGAATCAAGTGGAGAAGACATCGCTTAAATATACTGGATAAATAACCAGTCTTTCAAGTTGACAAATTGACCTCGGCGAGTGAACTTTGGCATCAGATCCGGGGCGCTGGACAGGCCACCAGCGCCGGCATGTGCTGCCAGTTCATCAGTTCGGCAGCCTGGAAGACATCGGCACTCAGCCAAGCACCGTGCAGCGCCGGTGCGATGACGACGGGGGTGCGTTTTTCATCGCCGGGCTTGTGAAACTGCTGCATCACCGGGTGCGCGTCGGCATTGACCGTGAGCATCGAAAAACTCACCACCCGCTCACCCGAGGCTGGGTCTGTCCAGCGGTCCCACAGGCAGGCGATGCCGAACGGATCGCCACTGGCCAGAGCGATCTTCCAGCGCACGGCCTTGCCAGACTCGTAGCTGGGCTCATAGAAGTTGTC
>CAJBLW010000572.1 GCA_903953985.1 uncultured Burkholderiales bacterium | reverse complement strand
CGCTTGGGCCAATGCCAGCATGCAAGGCTTTCGTGCGAGCGATGTGACGATCAACGGCTACCCGCTGTTCCATGTGGCGGGCGTGTTACCCGGCGCCTTGTGCTCTCTGGCGGTGGGCATGCATGTGATCATCCCTACCGAAGCCATGTTTCGCAACCGCGAGGTGGTGCAAAACTATTGGCGGCTGGTGGCCCACCACCGCTGCACGCTGATGTCGGGCGTGCCTACGGTGCTGGCCGCATTGATGGGCGTGCCGCTGCAGGGGGCTGACATTTCTACCCTGCGTGCGGTGCGCACAGGCGCGGCACCGCTGCCGCCCGAGCTGGCGCAGCGTTTTGAACAAGCGTTTGGCTTGCACATCAACGAGAGCCTGGGCATGACCGAAACCGCTGGCCTGAGCACCGTGGCCCCACCGGCCTTAAGCGCGCCCGCAGGCTGCGTGGGTTGGCCTTTGCCGCATGCGCGTGTGCGCATCGTCGCGCTGAGCAGCGATGACCAGGCCACATCGCACACCCTGCCCGCAGGCGAAAAAGGCATGGTGCTTTACCAAGGGCCTAATTTGTTTTCCGGCTATCTGGATGCCGCTGAAACGGCGCGCAGTTTCACACCAGACGGCTGGCTCATCACGGGCGATGTCGGCTTCATCGACATGCAAGGTCGCTTGCACCTGTCGGGCCGTGCCAAAGATCTGATCATCCGCAGCGGCCACAACATTGACCCCAAAGTGATCGAGGATGCACTGGGTGCGCACCCCGCCGTGGATTTGTGCGCCGCTGTGGGCGCACCAGATGCTTATGCGGGCGAGTTGCCTGTGGCCTTTGTCACCCTCAAACCCGGCATCCAGGTCACCGAAGCCGAGCTGCTGTCTTTCACGGCCCAGCGGGTCGACGAAGCACCGGCCCAGCCCAAGTCCATCACGGTGCTGGAGCGCATGCCGGTGACCAATGTGGGCAAAATTTACAAACCCGAATTGCGCACGCTGGCCACAGGGGCGGTGGTGCAGAAACTGATCCACAACACCTTAGCGCCCTTGCAGCTTGCACCCGCGCAATGGCCGCAGGTGCAAGCGGCAGGCGATGCACCGGTGGCGGTGAACGCCCGCGCCACGCCTGCCGCCGCATGGAAGGCCCTCAAGCCCCTGCTGGATGCGTTGCCCGTGAAGCTGGTGCTGCACACACCCTGAGGGGCTGAGCCCCTCAGCTCAGGTGCTTGCCGATGATGCCGGCCAGCTCAAACATGGTGGCTTGGTCTTTGCCAAACACGGCTTGCAGCTTGCTGTCGGCCTTGATTGAGCGCTTGTCAGCCGGGTCCTGCAGGTTGTTGGCCTTGATGTAGTCCCAGATTTTCTTGACCACTTCGGTGCGGGCAAAGGTGCCGTCGCCAATCACGGCCATCAGGGCCGGGCTGGGTTTGAGTGTGCCGACTGCGGCTTTGCGTGGGGCCTTTTCGGCGGCGGGCTTGACGGCTTTTTTGGCGGCAGGGGCTTTGGCTGTTTTGACGGCGGTTTTCTTGGCAGCAGGCTTGCCAAAAGGTGTCTTTTTGGCGGCTGTTTTGCGCGGCGGGTACTTCTTGCCGTCTTCGCGTGGCGCGAACTCGAAGGTGACCTTGCCCTCTTCGGGGTTCCAGGCCAGCATGGCTTTGAAGCTGCGGCGCGTGCGGTTGCTGATGAACTTGTCGAGCAGGTCGGTCTTGCCAGCGGCCAGGAGCTTGACGACTTGTTCGCGCTCGACCGGTTGCTGCAAGATGAGTTTGCCGGTCTTGAAGTCGCAGCTCGGCGTGGGTTGCTCGTTGGTCGGCACGGCCTTGCTGCAAACATAGTTGCTGCCGTGCTCGTGCACCGAACTGCCGCACTTGGGGCATGCGCCGAGCGATTCGTCGCTGAACTCGACGATCTCGCCGCTCTCCTCGTTTCTCTTGTCATCACCGAAGTCGAACTCGAGCTTCCAGTTCTTTTCTTCTTCGTTGTACTTGAGCGCCATTTCGGCCACAAAAGGCCATCCGGCTTTGGAGCGGAATCCGTCCAGCGGACCGATCTTTTTGTCGCGCATGAATTGCTCGACTTCGGCAGGCTCAAAGGTGCGGCCTGCAGGCGTCTTGCCAAACGAGAAACCGCAGCCTTCGCTGGCACCATCGGCACCTGTGCAGGTGTACCTGCGGTAGTTTTCTTTCACCACGCCACCACAGGTGGGGCAAGGCGTGCTGACGGTGGCATAGTCACCGGGCACGGTGTCGCGGTCGTACTCTTTGGCTTTCTTGACGATGTGCTCGGTCATGGCCGCGATCTCGGCCATGAAGGTGGCGCGGCTCAATTTGCCTTGCTCCATTTGGGCCAGTTTGTATTCCCATTCGCCCGTGAGTTCGGGCTTGGACAGTTCTTCCACCTGCAGGCCGCGCAGCAGCGTCATGAGCTGGAAGGCCTTGGCCGTCGGGATCATCTCGCGGCCTTCGCGCAACATGTATTTTTCGTTGATCAGGCCTTCAATCGTGGCGGCGCGGGTGGCGGGTGTGCCCAAGCCTTTTTCTTGCATGGCTTCGCGCAATTCGTCGTCGTCGACCATCTTGCCCGCGCCCTCCATGGCGCCCAGCAGCGTGGCCTCGGAATAACGGGCGGGCGGCCGGGTTTTCAGGCCCTTGGCCTCGACCGAGTCCACGCCCACCTGCTCACCCGGCTGCACAGGCACCAGGTTCTGGCCCTTGTCGCCGTCTTTGGCGTCTTCCACTTCTTCTGCGGCTTCTTTGCCATAAATAGCCAGCCAACCCGGCTTGACCAAGACCTTGCCCACGGTCTTGAAACTGTGGCCAGCAGCGACGCTGATGCGGGTGGTGACTTGGTGTTCGGCGCTGGGGAAGAACACCGCCATGAAGCGACGTACCACCAAGTCATAAAGTTTTTGCTCGGCTTCGGACAAGCCGCTGGGCGCTTGCAATGTGGGGATGATGGCAAAGTGATCGGACACCTTTTTGTTGTCGAACACGCGCGGGATTTTGCGCACGTAATTGTTGTTCAGCGCGGTGAGCGCGTGCGGGGCCAGGTGGCGCATGCCGCTGTCGGCCAGCATCTCGAAGGTTTCTTTGGCCACGGGCACGTAGTCTTCGGGCAGGTGGCGTGAGTCGGTACGGGGGTAGGTCAGGGCCTTGTGGCGTTCGTACAGGCTTTGGGCCAGCGCCAGTGTAGTTTTGGCCGAAAAGCCAAATTTGCCGTTGGCCTCTCGTTGCAAACTCGTCAGGTCAAACAGGCCGGGGCTGGCTTGCGTGGTGGGCGTGGCCTCTTCGGTCACGCTGGCCGTCTTGCCGCGCACCGCATTCACAATGGCTTGCGCCTCGGCGGCGGTCCATTTCCGATCGGCTTTCTTTTCGGTGTCTTCTTCTTTCTTCCAGGTCGGGTCGAACCACTTGCCCGGATAGGTGCCTGCGGTGGCGGCGAACTCGGCGTGGATTTCCCAATAGTCGCGGCTGATGAATTTGCGAATTTGTTCTTCGCGCTCGACCACCACGGCCAGCGTGGGGGTCTGCACCCGGCCCACGGTGGTCAAGAAGAAGCCGCCATCGCGCGAGTTGAACGCGGTCATGGCCCGCGTGCCGTTGATGCCTACCAGCCAATCGGCCTCAGAGCGGCTGCGGGCGGCATCGGCCAGGCCCTGCATCTGCTGGTTGCTGCGCAGTCGGTCAAAGCCATCGCGGATGGCTTGCGGCGTCATGGACTGCAGCCACAGTCGTTGCACTGGCTTGTCCAGGGTCTTGGTGCCACCGGCGTATTGCTCGATCAAGCGGAAGATCAGCTCCCCCTCGCGGCCCGCGTCCCAGGCGTTGATGAGGGCGTTCACGTCTTTGCGCTTGGCCTGCTTGACAACAGCGTTCCGGCGGGACTTGGTTTTGTCCACGGGCTTCAAGTCAAAGTGCGGCGGGATGACCGGCAAATTGGCAAAGCTCCACTTGCCGCGTTTGACGTCGTATTGCTCGGGGGCCTGGATTTCCACCAAGTGGCCCACCGCGCTGGTCACCACGTATTTGTCGTTCTCAAAGTGGTCGTCGTGTTTCTCGAACTTGCCCGAGGTCGGGGTCAAGGCTTTGACGATGTCTTGAGCCACTGAAGGCTTCTCTGCAATTACCAAGGTCTTCATGTCATTACAATCCGTTGTTTCGCGTGTGCGCACGCGCCCGGGCACGCGCCTACGCGCACGCCCACATGAATTCACCATAACAAATTTTTGACGCCGTGGCCAAAATACCTGTTTCTTCCCCCAGTGGTCAGACACCCAACGCATCTGGCAAACGCATCCAGGTTCGTCGCTCCGGCGTGCACGGCAAAGGCGTTTTTGCCCTGCAAGACATTGCCGAAGGCGAGACCCTGATCGAGTACGTGGGCGAGGTCATCAGCTGGGACGAGGCGCAAGACCGCCACCCGCACGACCCCAATGACCCGAACCACACCTTTTATTTCCATGTGAACGAAGACCGGGTGATCGATGCGCTGCACGGCGGTAATTCTTCGCGCTGGATCAACCACAGCTGCGACCCCAGCTGCGAAGCCGATGAAGACAAGGGCCGCATTTTCATCAAAGCCATTCGCAACATCAAAGCGGGTGAAGAGCTGAACTACGACTACGGCCTGATCATTGACGAGCCTTACACCAAAAAGCTCAAGGCCGAATACCCCTGCTGGTGTGGCAGCGCCAACTGCCGTGGCACGCTGCTCTCGCCCAAAGAGCGCAAGGACACGCCCAAAACGCCAAGCCAGAAAAAGCCCAAGACCAAAGCCAAAGCCAAAGTAAATACCAAGGTGAAATCCGAAGCCAAGGCCAAAGACAAAAAGAAATCCTCCAAGTCGGCCAAACCCTCCAAACCCGCCAAGGCGGACAAGACTCCTGGCCAGAAAAAATAGGTGCTGCAGCAGCCTTCAAAGGCCATGTTGGCCCCTTGCTGGCGTTCTCCTCGCGTTCATTTCGCCCGCCCTCACTACGCTGCCCCATGATCCAGTCCACCGCTTGGCCCGCTGAAACGGTTTGGGAGCAGGTTTACCCCCTCTTGCCTGACTTCACCGTCGAGGTGTTGCCCGAGATCGATTCGAGCAACAGCGAACTCATGCGCCGGACCCGCGCAGGCCAGCACGAGCCGACCTTGCTGGTGGCCGAACGCCAAACCGCAGGACGTGGCCGCATGGGCCGGGTCTGGCAAAGCCAGCCGGGTGACTCTTTGACCTTTTCGCTCAGCCTGCCGCTGTCGCCCCAAAACTGGTCAGGCCTGTCTTTGGCCGTGGGCCTGAGCCTGGCCGAAAGCCTGCACCCCGATGTGGGCCTGAAGTGGCCCAACGATTTGTGGTTTCAAGACCGCAAGCTCGGCGGTATCCTGGTCGAGGCCGCCAGCATGGGCGGCCGCAGCCAGGTTGTGGTGGGCGTGGGCCTGAACATTCGGCCGCGCGACGCTCACGGGCTGAACACGCCGCCAGCGGCCCTATCAGAGTTGTTGCCCGAGTTGACCGCGTCCGCTTGCTTGGCGCGGGTGGCGTTGCCCCTGATCCAGAACCTGTTGGCTTTTGAAGCCAACGGTTTTGCGCCTTTGCAAAGCCGCTTTGCCGCCCGCGATGTGCTGCAAGGGCGGCCTGTGCACACCAGCGATGGCCAGCAAGGCGTGGCGCTGGGGGTGGGCCCTGGGGGTGCGTTACGATTGCAGACCGAACTCGGTGTGCAGGACATCCATAACGCCGAGATCAGCGTGCGACCCTTGACCTGACGGGACCCTGCAAGATGTTGAAATTTTGGCTGGCGCTTTTGCTGTTGCTCAATGCCGCTGTGCTGGCATGGCAATGGGACGCTTTTGCGCGTTGGGGCCATGGGCCCAACGCACAACGCGAACCCGAGCGGCTGCAGCAACAAGTGCGCCCCGAGGCCTTGAAGTTTGAGGTCATGCCGCCTGCTTCTGTAACGGCTACTCCACCCACCTTGCCAGACGCCAACGCCTTGCCCGCAGCCGCCGATGCCAGCGCCCCGGATGCCGCCAGCCCAGCGGCTGCGTTGCCAGCACCCACCCCGTCGGCCTCACAGGCGACGCCCCGATGACCTTTTATTCCCGGAGATGAAACCATGAGTTTGAAGCTTTACTTTGCCCCAGGTGCCTGTTCATTTGTACCCCATGTCTTGCTGGAGATGAGTGGTGCCGATTTCGAGCCCAACATGGTCAAACTGCACAAGGGCGAACAAAACAGTGCCGAATACCAGGCCATTAATCCGCGCGGCCAGGTGCCCGTGTTGGTGAATGCGGGTCAGCCGATCACGCAAATTCTGGCCATCGTGTTGCACCTCGATCAAATTTTCCCGCAAATGGGTTTTTTGCCGATTGATCCCTTGGCGCGAGCCCAGGCACTGTCCACCTTGGCCTGGATGAACAACACCGTGCACCCGACGTTCACGCACATCTTCATGCCGCAAAAGTTCTCAGACCAGCCTGAGGTTCAGGCCGCCCTCAAGCCCTACAACACGCAGCTCTTTCGCAGCATGCTGGATGAGCTGCAAGGTCTGGTTCAAGCGGCCGCCGGCAAAGGCCAGCCCTGGCTCAGCGGTGATCGTTTGGGCCCACTCGACGCCTACAGCCTCACGCTCACCCGCTGGGGCACCATCGCGGGTATCGCACCCGAGGCGCATCCTGATTTGTGGGACTTTGTTCAAAAGGTCGCGGCAGAGCCTGCAGTGGCCCGCGTGATGGCGCGTGAGCGCTTGCAGCTGAACATGGGCGCGCCGGCTTGAAGCCAACCCAGCGCGCCGACCCGGACACCCGCTTCGTCAGCTCATCCCAAAGCGCAAAGTAAAGCACGCGCCGGGCAAGGTTTGGCCCGGGTGGGCCATGTCGATGCTGACCGTTGCGCCGTGCTGCTGGGCAATGCCCTTGACGATGGGCAGACCCAGGCCGGAGCCGTCCACGTTGGTACCCAGGGCTCGGTAAAAGGGCTGGAACACCAAATCGTGCTCGGGCAAGGGAATGCCGGGTCCGTTGTCTTCGACCTGCATCACCAACGCCTTGCTGTAGGGGTCGACCAGTACCCGCACCGTGATCACGCCTTGACGCTCGGGCGTGCTGGGCGTGTAGTGGATGGCGTTTTCCACCAGGTTGCGCACCATCTCCTTGAGCAGCGTGGGGTTGCCCTGCACCCTTGCGCCCGGTGTGCCCACTTTCACGCCTTCATAGCCCAGGTCCAGCCCCTTGTCCATGGCGCTTGCCAGACAGTCTTGCAGCACATCGCTGCTCAGGGCCGCCATGTCACACCATTCCAAGGGCAAGTGGGTGCCGCCACCTTCTGCCCGGGCCAGCGACAACAATTGGTTCACCGTTCGCGTGGCCTGCACGCTGGCGCGCCCAATTTGCTGCAGGGACTTTTTCAGGTCTTCTTCGCTCGAGCCCGAGCGCTGCGCCAAATCGGCCTGCATGCGCAAACCTGCCAAGGGCGTTTTAAGTTGGTGAGCGGCATCGGCCAAAAAACGTTTTTGCGTGGCGATCGAGTCTTTCAGTCGTTCCAGCAAATCGTTGACGGACACCACCAAAGGCGCCACCTCCATCGGCACCGCTTTGTCGTCCAGTGGGCTCAGATCGTCTGGTTTTCGCGCACGGATGCGCTCTTCCAGTTGCTTGAGGGGTTTGATGCCGCGCACCAGGGCCAACCACACCAAAAGCACGGCCAGCGGCAGCAAGGCAAATTGGGGCAGCATCACGCCCTTGATGATTTCAGCGGCCAGCACCGAGCGTTTTTCGCGCGTCTCGGCCACTTGTACCAAGGCCGGTGGTGTGCCCTTGGCGTCCAGCCGGATCCAGGTGTAGGCCACGCGCACTTCCAGACCCCGGATTTCGTCATCCCGAATGTGCACTTGGTAACTGCTGCCCCTGACCTGGTTGGGTTTGGGCAAGGGCAGGTCGCGGTCGCCGCTCAGATGCTCGCCCCGGCCGCCCAACACTTGGTAGTACACCAGGTCGGTTTCGTCGGCGCGCAGCAGTTCGCTGGCCGGTTGCGGCAGGCTGAACTGCACCTGTTGATCGGGCCCCATGCGGACCTGTTGTGCCAGGGCTTGCACGTTGTAGACGAGGGCCCGGTCGAAGGGTTTGTTGGCCAGGCCTTGCGCCACCAACCAGGTCAGCGCCAAACTGATAGGCCACAGCAAGAGCAGCGGCGTCAGCATCCAGTCGAGGATTTCGCCAAACAGGGAGCGTTGCTCGCGCTTGAAGACCCGTACGTTCCAGCCCTTGGATTTCATGGGTTCAGGGATTGACGCGTGCGGGAGCCCAGGCCTTAACCCGGAATCTTTTCGAGGCAGTAACCCAGTCCGCGCACCGTGGCGATGCGGATCGGACCTTTTTCGATTTTCTTGCGCAAGCGATGGATGTACACCTCGATCGCATTGTTGCTGACCTCTTCGCCCCACTCGCACAGGCGCTCGACCAATTGGTCTTTGCTGACCAAGCGGCCTGCGCGTTGCAGCAACACCTCCAGCAGGCCCAACTCACGGGCCGACAACTCGACCATCTTGCCGTCGATGGTGGCCACGCGACCGGACTGGTCGTACACCAACGGGCCATGCTTGATCTGCGAGGTGGCACCACCCATGCCACGGCGGGTGAGGGCGCGCACACGGGCTTCAAGCTCTTGCAGGCTGAAGGGTTTGGCCATGTAATCGTCGGCCCCATAGTCCAGGCCTTTGACGCGTTCTTCAACACTGTCGGCGGCGGTGAGGATCAAGACCGGCAGGGTCGAGCCGCGAGCGCGCAGCCGCTTGAGCACCTCCAGGCCATGCATTTTTGGTAAGCCCAAGTCCAAGATCAGCAAATCGAACTCGCTGTTGGTCATCATGGCCGCATCAGCTTCGCTGCCACTGGCCACGTGGTCCACTGCAGCGCCTGCGTTACGCAAAGTGCGCAACAAACCGTCAGCAAGCACTTGATCGTCTTCGGCTATGAGAATGCGCATGTCTGTCTCCTGTTGTTGTGGCTGCGGCGCGGCGCTGTCTTTTTCTGCTGCCTGTACCGACGGCTTCATTCTAGTGTCAGGTTTGTACCTTGCGTCTCGCTGAATGCGGTCTTCGCATCAATGGGCGTAGGCCTCCAGCCCCAGAGCCACCACGGTGGCGACATCTTTGCCCACCGCTTCGCGGAACTCGGCCTCGGCCTGGGCCACCGCGTCCTTGAAGGCTTGCAACCAGGCCAGGCCGACTGGCGTGAACACCACGCGCCGGGCACGGGCGTCCAACGGGTCCGCTTCGCGCCGCACCAAGTCCCAGGCGGCGCACTGGTCCACCAAGTCCCCCATGGCCTGTTTGCTCATGCCCGCTGCACGGGCCAGATCGGTCAGGCGCGAGCCTTCCAACGCCAGATGGCGCGTGATGTGCACATGTGCGGCGCTGATTTGGTCACGCGCTGCCAAATTGGCGAGCGCCAGCGGCACGCCCTCGTTGCCCGCCATCAGGTGCAGCACGCGTTCGTCAAAGCGCCGCATGGCGTGGCCCAGCAAGCGTCCCAGGTGGGTTTCTCGCCAGCGTTCATCCTGCAAAAAGGGTGGGCTCAGGCGGTTTGAATCGGTGTTTTCTGGCATGAGCAAATGATAAGGCAAACTGACCAAAAATAGGCTTTCAAGGTTTATACAGTTCGTTTACAGTACTGTTCACGCATCCAGTAAACAGCACATCACTGCTGAGCCAGGTGCCCCAACCCATTGATATTCAAGGAGATTCTCATGAGCGACGACAACAGCGAAAAGTCAAAAGCCCTACAAGCCGCCTTGGCCCAGATTGAAAAACAATTCGGCAAAGGCACCATCATGCGCTTGGGTGAGGGCGAAGTGATCGCTGACATCCAGGTGGTTTCTACCGGCTCTTTGGGCCTGGACATCGCTTTGGGCGTAGGCGGTTTGCCCCGTGGTCGCGTGATCGAAATCTATGGCCCCGAGTCTTCCGGCAAAACCACCCTGACTCTGCAAGTCATCTCCGAAATGCAGCGCTTGGGCGGTACCTGCGCCTTTGTGGACGCCGAACACGCCCTGGACATCCAATATGCGCAAAACCTGGGCGTGAACCTGCAAGAGCTGCTGGTCAGCCAGCCCGACACAGGCGAACAAGCCCTTGAAATCGTGGACAGCCTGGTGCGCTCCGGTGCGGTGGACTTGGTCGTCATCGACTCGGTGGCCGCACTCACGCCCAAGGCCGAAATCGAAGGCGACATGGGCGACAGTCTGCCCGGTTTGCAAGCCCGTTTGATGAGCCAGGCCCTGCGCAAGCTGACCGCTACCATCAAAAAAACCAACTGCACCGTCATCTTCATCAACCAGATCCGCATGAAGATCGGCGTCATGTTTGGCAGCCCCGAAACCACCACCGGCGGCAATGCGCTCAAGTTTTACGCTTCGGTTCGTCTGGACATCCGCCGCACCGGCACCATCAAAAAGGGCGACGATGCCATCGGCAACGAGACCAAAGTCAAAGTGGTCAAGAACAAAGTCGCGCCGCCCTTCAAGACGGCCGAGTTCGACATCCTGTTTGGCGAGGGCATCAGCCGCGAAGGCGAAGTGATTGACATGGGCGTGACCGCCAAGATCGTCGACAAGTCGGGCGCCTGGTACGCCTACCAGGGCGAGAAAATTGGCCAAGGCCGCGACAACGCCCGTGAGTTTTTGCGCGAGAACCCGACTTTGGCCCGCGAGATCGAAAACAAAGTCCGCGAATCGCTGGGCATCCGTGTGCTCGAATCGGCGATTGCCGCACCCAAAGGCGACTGAGCTTGGACAAGTCCGGTTTTCAGCCCTCGCTCAAAGGCCGCGCCCTGCGGCTTTTGAGCCAGCGCGAGCATTCCCGTACTGAACTGGAACGCAAACTGGCTCAGCACGAAGAGGTGCCCGGCGAACTGGCCAAAGCGCTTGACGAACTGCAAGCGAGAGACTTCATCAACGATGGGCGAGCGGTTGACTCACTGGTCAACCGCCGTGCTGGCAAGCTCGGCAGTGCCCGCATCAAACAAGAGTTGGCCACCAAGGGCTTGTCGGGCGAGGCCGTGTCCCAGGCGCTTGAGAGCCTGAAAGACACCGAGTTCAGCCGGGCGCAAGAAGTTTGGCGCAAAAAATTCGGCACCCCCTCACAAGACCCTCAGGAGCGCGTCAAACACATGCGTTTCCTCATCACGCGGGGTTTCAACGCCGAGGTGGTGCGGCGTGTGGTCAAAGGTGATGGCCTGGTTGACGATCCATCAGATTGAGGCTTGGCTCCGGGGTCTGCAAGGCTTTGGCCCCAAGGCCGGGCCCATGCATTGAAACGTCAGTCCACAACCGGCAATTGCAACTCCACCACCGCACCGCCAGTGGGGCTGTTGCCAATGCTCAGGCTGCCCCCATGCTGTTGGGCAATGGATTTGGAAATGGACAAACCCACGCCCAGGCCTTCGGGTTTGGTGGTGAAAAAAGCGGTGCCCGCCTGGCTCAAGGCTTCAGCGGGCAAGCCCGGTCCGTTGTCGGTGAGGGTGATGTGGGCCATCTCTCCTTCGCGCCAGACGCGGATATGCAATCGCCGTGATGCCTGGCCATGCGTGGCCTGAATGGCGTTACGCAGCACGTTCATGAAAATCTGCGACAGCCGAACCGGGTCGGCCCACACAGCCAAGCCTTGGGGTGGGAATAAGACTAGCAGTTCCACCGATTCGTTGTAAGCCAGGTCGTGGATCAGGGCGCTCACATCGGTGATCACCTGGTTAAGTTCAACCCGCTCAAAATGGGTGTTCTTGGATTGGATGAAGGTGCGAATACGCCCCAGGATGTCGCCGGCTT
>CAJBLW010000571.1 GCA_903953985.1 uncultured Burkholderiales bacterium | reverse complement strand
GTGGCACCGCGACCAAGCCGACGAAACACAGTTGAAGAAATTGCTGGAAGACCACCACAAGTGGACCGGCAGCCAGCGCGCACGCGAGTTGCTGGACAACTGGGCGCAAGCGCGCTTGAAGTTCGTCAAAGTATTCCCGAACGAGTACAAGCGCGCCTTGGGTGAAATCAACGCACGCAAAGCTGCGGCCAAGTCAACAGATTCTGTGGCTGCCAGCTAATTGAGCACAAAGAAATAACAAGGATTGATCATGGGAAAAATCACTGGTTTCATGGAATTTGAGCGCGTCGAAGAGGGCTACAAGCCCGTCGGCGAACGCGTCAAAAACTACAAAGAGTTCGTCATCGGTTTGGACGACTCACAAGCCAAAGCGCAAAGCGCTCGTTGCATGGATTGCGGTACACCGTTTTGCAACAACGGCTGCCCCGTCAACAACATCATTCCGGACTTCAACAACCTGGTGTTTGAAGGCGACTGGAAAAACGCGATCGAGGTGCTGCACAGCACCAACAACTTCCCCGAGTTCACCGGCCGCATCTGTCCCGCGCCCTGCGAGGCTGCGTGCGTGGTCAACTTCAATGACGATGCAGTGGGCATCAAGTCGATCGAGCACGCCATCATCGACCGCGCCTGGGCTGAAGGCTGGGTCACGCCCCGTCCCGCCAAAGTCAAGACCGGCAAGACCGTGGCTGTGATCGGCGCTGGTCCTGCGGGCCTCGCCGCTGCGCAGCAACTCGCCCGCGCAGGCCACGACGTGACCTTGTTCGAGAAGAACGACCGCGTGGGCGGCTTGCTGCGTTACGGCATCCCTGACTTCAAGATGGAAAAGACGCACATCGACCGCCGCGTGCAGCAACTCGAAGCCGAAGGCGTGAAGATTCGCACCAGCGTGCTGGTGGGTGAGTGGCCGAAGGATTCCAAGGTCACCAACTGGGCCAAAGAAACCATCAGCGCTGAGCAGCTGAAAAAAGACTTTGATGCGGTGCTGTTGACAGGTGGTTCCGAACAGTCGCGCGATTTGCCCGTTCCTGGGCGCGACCTCGACGGTATCCATTTCGCGATGGAGTTTTTGCCCCAGCAAAACAAAGTCAATGCAGGCGACAAGGTCATGGGCCAGTTGCTTGCCAATGACAAAAACGTCATCGTGATCGGTGGCGGCGACACCGGAAGCGACTGCGTGGGCACCAGCACACGCCATGGCGCTGTGAGCGTGACCCAGTTCGAGGTGATGCCCGAGCCGCCCGAAAAGGAAGACAAGGCCATGATTTGGCCCTATTGGCCCATGAAGCTGCGCACCAGTTCCAGCCACGACGAGAGCGCCGAAAAAGGCCTGTTGCAACGCGAGTTCGCCATTTCCACCAAAGAGTTCATCGGTGAAAAAGGCAAGCTCACGGGCTTGAAGACCGTGCACGTCGAGTTCAAGGACGGCAAGATGGTCGAAGTGCCTGGCTCCGAGAAGGAATACAAAGCCGACATGGTTTTGCTGGCCATGGGTTTCACCAACCCGGTCGCTACCGTGCTCGACGCCTTTGGCATCGACAAGGACGCCCGCGGCAACGCCAAGGCGAGCACCGACTTCACTGGCGGCTACGCCACCAACGTGCCCAAGGTCTTTGCCGCAGGCGACATGCGCCGTGGCCAGTCGCTGGTGGTCTGGG
>CAJBLW010000570.1 GCA_903953985.1 uncultured Burkholderiales bacterium | reverse complement strand
GCTAGGCAAGCGAACCACAAAAGGCATCTGGAACGATTCCTCGTACATGAAGCGTTTGTCGAACCAGCCATGCTCACCCAGGAAGAAACCCTGGTCTGAGGTGTAAATCACCAACGTATTGTCGGCCAACCCCTCGGTATCCAGGTAGTCCAACAGGCGGCCAACGCTCTCATCGACCGAGGCGATAGTGCGTAGGTAGCGCTTCATGTAGCGTTGAAACTTGAAATGGTTGTACTCGGCCTGCGACGCGAAGGTAAAGCCCTCTGCAGTGTCCTTGTCAATCAGTCGGACCGCGCTGACATCGTGCGGCGCGGGCAGTTTACGGTCCGGCATGTCGGGTACCAGCAGATCGCCAACCTCATGCCCGCCATCGGGCTGCACCAGACCGAGATCCCGGTAGGTCATATCGTCGGCAATCCGCATCTTGGCCTGGTTAGCTGCTTGGGCGCGGTTTTTGTAGTCATCGCCAAAGGTATCCGGCAGGGCAATGTCTGTTGTGTAGTGATCTTTGTACTTCGGATGATTTTCCCAGGAGCGGTGTGGCGCTTTGTGATGGCACATCAGCATGAAGGGCTTGGATATGTCGCGCGCTTTGAGCCAGTCCAACGATTTGTCGGTAATGATGTCTGTCACATAGCCCTTGTAACTGGTGGCGCCAGCAGGCTCATGGAACACTGGGTCGTTATAGTCACCCTGGCCGGGCACCACCGCCCAGTCGTCAAAGCCTGTTGGCTGGTGCGCAGGGCCTTCGCCCAGATGCCACTTGCCAAAGATCGCAGTCTGGTACCCACTGCCGCGCAGGTGCTTGGCCACATTGGGCAGGCGATTATTGATTCCGTCAGCCAGTGTCATGACGCCGTTCACATGGTTGTAGGTGCCGGTCAGGATCGCCGCGCGGCTGGGCGTGCAGATGGAGTTGCTGACGTAGCAGTGGTTCATCCGCATGCCTTCATTGGCCAGGCGGTCGATGTGGGGGGTGTGGTTAATGCCGTGCCCGTAGCAGCTGATGGCCTTGGCTGCATGGTCGTCAGCCATGATGAAGAGGATATTGGGGCGTTTATTCATGATGTGAAGCTCACCTTGCTCGGCATACGCATTTGATTATCAAAAGCAGCAGAAAAAGCCGCCCAGCGTGGTGAGTGGGGTCATTGTTCCTGAAGGACTGCGCCGAATGCGTTCGTCTCCGCCTGCGAATCTGCCTCTACCTCGATGACCACTTCCGCGATGGTCAGACCAGACACTGTTGCCGGGGGAAGGCATTCGTCTGTCACGGGAATGTTGCCTTCGCCGCAGGTCAAGCCCCCGGTCATTCCGAAGATCAGCCAGGTTCGCGCGACTTGCGCCGCTCCGCCGTGTATCCCATTAGCCCACAAGTCGAATCTGCCTGTACGTTCACCTGTGCGGGCGAAGGTTACCTCCAGCGTGGCGCTACCCGGGGGCAGATTGACTTCGAGGCGATGGGACAGGCTTTCATGGACGGCATAAGTGAAGACTGCCTTGCCGCCCTGGCAGTGGAGTTGGTAGCCGCCGAAGCGGCTGCCGCAGGCAACTACGATGCCACGGGCCGTAGGCTGCACTTCACGCAATTGCGCCCGCAGACGCCAGCTGCGGTCGTTGATAGGCGGCACCAGTTGGCGGTCCAGTCGGGCCATGCCGGCTTGCAATTTGAAGCTCCGAGGGACCTGCTGCCGCGACCATTCCAGTGAGCGTTCGACGTCGCGGTCGTCCAGTGGCAAAACGCCGTAACGATGCGCCTCCTCCCACCAAAGGTCCACCAGCTCTTGCACCTTCTGCGGATGCTGGCCCGCCAGATCTTCAATCTCAGCAAAGTCCTGGTCAAGGTGATAAAGCTCCCAGCGGTCGGCATCGAAATCCTCACCCTTTTTATGGCGGGCCACCGCCTTCCAGCCGCGATGCCAGATCGCGCGGTCGCCAGCCATCTCGAAGTGCTGGGTCTGCTTGCGAGTCGGGAGGTCGGCCCGGTCGAAGGAGTACACCATGCTGATACCGTGCAGCGGCATCTGCGCGTGACCCGCGTGGACCTCTGGCGGTTGCACGCCCAGGACGTCCAGCAAGGTGGGAACCACGTCACTGACATGGTGATATTGGTGACGGATGCCGCCAGCATCGCGGATTCCCGCGGGCCAGTGGACAACCAACGGCGCGCGGATTCCGCCGCCATGGGTGTTTCGCTTGAACCACTTGAGCGGCGTGTTGGATGCCTGTGCCCATCCCATTGGATAGTGTGGAAAGGAGTACTGGGTGCCGATCTTGTCGATATGTGCGAGGCCGTACTCGATCGTCTCGCGCTCCATGCTCATATGCCGGCGGATGTTGACAGCACCGGTCGGTCCGCCCTCGCCGGAGGCGCCGTTGTCAGATAGCAGCACGATGGCCGTGTTTTCCAACTGGCCAGTTAAGGCCAGGTAGTCGACCAGTCGGCCTATCTGCGCGTCAGCGTGCGAGAGGAAGCCCGCGTAGGTTTCCTGCAGTCGGGCGCACAGCGCACGCTCTGGGGGCGCCAGCGATTCCCAGGCTTGCACACTCGGATTGGGAGGGGCCAGCAGGGTATCGCCGGGCACCAGGCCCATTGTTTTTTGGCGCGCCAGTCTCTGCTCGCGCACGGCGTCCCATCCTGCGTTATAGCGGCCCCGGTATTTTTCTATCCATTCTTGTGGCACGTGCAGAGGCCAATGACCGGCGCCCAGGGCAAGGTAGGTGAGCCAGGGCTTGCCCGGGACGGATGTGACATGGTCGCGCACGTAGCTGATAGCGTGGTCTACGAGGTCCTCAGTCAGGTGGTAGCCCTCTCGCGGTTCAAGCTGCACCGGATGGTTGTCCTCGTGAAGATCGGGGTTCCAGTGGTCTATGAAGCCACCCAGGAAACCATACCAGCGGTTGAATCCCTTGCCCAGCGGCCAGAAGTCGCGTGAGCCGCCAGTGGGGTAATCGCCCATGTTGGCCAGGTGCCACTTACCAACCGCATAGCTGCTGTAGGCATGTGGTGCCAGCATCTGGGCAATCGTAGCGGCCTGCGGCTTGATGCGACCTTGGTAGCCTGGAAAGCCGGTCGACCATTCTGCTATGGCACCCATGCCCACCGCATGTGCGTTGCGACCCGTGATCAGCGCGGCGCGAGTCGGCGAGCACATGGCAGTCACGTGGAAATTGCTGTAACGCAAACCACCGCCAGCCAGGGCATCCATACACGGCGTCTCGATTTCGGAGCCGTAGCAGCCGAGATCGGAGTAGCCGACATCGTCCAGCACGATGAACAGGATGTTGGGCGCGCCAGCGGGCGCCGTGTCGGGTGCAGGCCACCAGGGCTGCGATTCGCGCCAGGTACGGCCGATCCGACCGCCAAAAGTGGGGGGCTTGATCATCGGAATCAATCGAGCTTGAGGTCGGCCTTGCGCAGGGTCTGGCCCATGGCCTCGTACTCGGTGGCCAGCGCCTTGCTGAAGACCTCGCTGCCGCGGTAAAGCACTTCCTGCTGTGAGGCTTTGGTGGCGCTCACGTAGCGTTCGCTACGAACTGCTTCCTGGCAGGCGCCTTGCAAGGACTTGATCGCTTCGGCCGGCAGGCCCTTAGGCGCGAACAGACCACCAAACACCTGGGCCACTACCGGCACCCCTTGCTCGGTCATGGTCGGCGCATCGGGCGCTTCGGTCAGGCGACTGGGGGTGAAAACGCCCAGTATGCGAAAGCCCTGGGCTTGGGCTGCGCCAACCGACAGCACGGCCAACTGCAACTCGCCCGACTTCAGTGCCAGGGTCATGGGCGGGTCGCCGCGGTAGGGAACCACGCGCATCGCTGCACCGCTTTGCTGCGAGAACATCACGGCCCCGATGTGGGGCATAGTGCCAATGCCACCGGCACCGTAGGTCACGCCGGCACCTTTGGCATCCGGATCGTTGAGCACGTCGCGCAGGCTGCGGTACTTGCTGCCCTGCGGGGTTACCAGAGCGTAGTTGTTCACGAACGTCTGGCAAATGCCGATCATGTCGCTGGGCTTATACGGAAGGCTGGTCTTGATGTGTGGCTGCAGCACCAACGGGCCGGCCGGGCCAAACATCAAGGTATGTGCATCATCGGCTTTGGCAACGACACCCGTTGCAATGGTGCCTCCCGCACCGTCGCGGTTAATGACCACTGCGTTTTGACCGAGTTGGCGCGACAAAACCTCACTGAAAGCGCGGGCCAGTACATCAACGGATCCACCTGCAGGAAAGCCCACCAGCAGTTGTATAGGCTTGTTTGGCCAAGCCATTGCTGAGTAAGAAAAAAGAGCCAAGCTTGTCCCGGTCATCAGTTTGAATGCAAGTCTGCGAATTAATTTTGACGTCATCTTTGTCTCCTTAAAGTGTTTCTCATATTTTTGGTTTTACCTTGCGCTGGCCATCAGGGCCATGGTTTGCACCGAGCTTTGCATTCGCCACTCAAGAATCAAATGCAGCAATCGCAGCCGCTCGGCCTGGTGGGCAGGGTCTTCCCACAGGTTGTGAAGTTCGCTAGGGTCTTGTTGAAGGTCGAACAACTGGCCTTCAGTGCTGCCAGTGATGTGGACCAGCTTGAAGCGTTTTTCGCGGACCATCGTGAAGAGGCTGGCGCCTGTCAGGGCCACATCGCCAGCTTGCTCGGAAAAAACCGCGTTGCGGCCGCTCCATTCTTCGCCGCGCAAGGCCGGGAGCAGGCTTTGAGCTTGCACACCAGGTGGCTGGGGCACACCAGCCCAGTCCAGCACCGTCGCGCCAATGTCGAACAGTTGGCATAAGCCGTCAAGGCGGTGGCCTTGCTGTACTTCGCCGGGCGCCCAGAAAATTGCTGGTACGCGCGTGACAGCGTCGTACATAGACCATTTTTGCGACAGGCCGTGCTCACCCAAGGCTTCGCCGTGGTCAGAGCAAAAAATGATGAGCGAGTCATCCAGGTAGCCTTTGTTCTCCATGGTTTTGAGCAACTTGCCCAGTGCCTCGTCGATCATGGATACGTTGGCCATGTAGTAGGCACAGAGCCGGCGCAACTGTTCGCGTTCTGGTTTGAGGGACCAGAGTACGGCGTCGTGGTCAACCTTGCTGTCGTGCACGCGCTTGGCTTTCAGGAAAGAGGGCAAGTCATCCAGGTCGCTAGGCTGTGGGTCTGGGACGGGCAGGTCGGGGTTG
>CAJBLW010000569.1 GCA_903953985.1 uncultured Burkholderiales bacterium | reverse complement strand
TGGCCATAGCGCCAGTCAGCTACAGCCCGGGCACTTTGTACACCGCCGAAACCATCGAGCGGGGCCGTCAGTTGGCCGCCACCGGGGACTGCGTGGTGTGCCACACCGCACCGGGCGGTGTGGCCAACGCCGGGGGCCGCGCCATGAGCACGCCGTTTGGCACCGTGTTCAGTACCAACCTCACACCCGACCCCGAGCACGGCATCGGCCGGTGGTCCTTCAGCGCCTTTCAGCGGGCCATGCGCGAAGGCATCTCGCGTGATGGGCGGCATCTGTACCCGGCGTTTCCATTCACGTCGTTTGCCAAAATGAGCGACGACGATCTGATGGCGCTTTACGGCTACCTAATGGCCCAGCCGGCCGTGGCGTCGGCACCGCCCACCACATCGCTGGCGTTTCCTTTCAACCAGCGGGCCTTCATGGCGACCTGGAACGGCCTGTTCCTCGATGCAACGCCCTGGGTGCCCGCCCCGGACCGATCTGCCGAATGGAACCGCGGTGCTTATCTGGTCAATGGTGTAGGCCACTGCGGTGCTTGCCACACGCCGCGCAATGCCTTGGGCGCAGAGCGCAGCGGCCAGGCATTTTTGAGCGGTGCCATGGTGGACGGCTGGGAAGCTCCGGCCCTCACGGCCTTGTCGCGTGCGCCAGTGCCTTGGAGCTCAGAAACGCTGTTTGGCTACCTCCGCCATGGGCACAGCGAGCACCATGGCATGGCCGCTGGCCCCATGACCGCAGTCGTGCAGCAACTGGCCCAGGTGCCCGACAGCGACATCCGCGCCATGGCCACCTACTTGGCCAGCTTCAACCCGCCCGAGACCGACAGCGCCAGCCTGGCCAGGCAGGTGGTTCAACAAGCGGCCGAGCAGCGCACCCGACTGGTGGGCAGCGCCGGGCAGCGTTTGTTTGATGGCGCTTGCAGCGCCTGCCACCACGAAGGCGACGGCCCCAAGCTGCTGGGTGTGAACCGGCCGCTGGCGCTGAACACCAACCTGCACAGCGAGCGGCCCGACAACCTGCTGCGCGTGATCCTGGATGGCGTGCAAGAGGTGCCGGGGCCACAAGTGGGTTTCATGCCGGGTTTCAGGCATGCGCTCAACGACCAGCAAATCGCCGATCTGGCGCGCTACATGCGCCAGCGCTATGCCCCGGACCAACCGGCCTGGCCATCTCTCGAAAAAGCCGTGGCGCGGGTGCGCAGCGCCACCAGCGGACACTGACACGCCACACTGACGGCCCTTGGGATGCCGGACACGAAAAGGCCGCGCCCAATGTCCCGAACTTGACCGTTTGCCCCTTGGGGCGCGCCGCACAATGGCCGAATGCAAGACATTCGATCCCCCCTTCAAGCCCAAGTGGTGCAGTGGCTGGTGGCCGCCGGTGAGTCGGTGGCCGCAGGCGACGTGCTGGTGATTCTGGAAGCCATGAAAATGGAGCACGAGATCCGTGCGCTGCAGGCCGGGCGCCTGGCCGAGTTGTACTTTCAGGCGGGCGAGACGGTGGGCGAAGGCGAGGTGCTGGGGACACTGGCACCGTTGTCTGAAGCTGCGGTCAGCGCTGTGCCTGTTCAGCCCCAGCTTGCTGAGCCGCCGGTGGCATCCGCCCAACGGGCTGATCTGAAAAAACTGCAAGACCGCCTGGCCTTCACGCAAGACGCGCAGCGTCCCGAAGCCGTGGCCAAGCGCCATGCCACCGGACTGCGCACCGCCCGCGAGAACATCGCCGATTTGTGTGACGAGGGCACGTTTGTGGAATACGGGGCTTTGGCCGTGGCCGCGCAAAGCCGCCGCCGCAGCGCCGACGATCTTGTGCGCAACACGCCAGCGGACGGCATGGTCACCGGCATTGGCTGCATCTACGGCCAACGGGTGGTGGTGATGGCCTACGACTTCACGGTGCTGGCGGGCACGCAAGGCATGCGCAATCACCAGAAGACCGACCGCATGCTGGGTGTGGCCTTGCAAAACAAGTTGCCCGTGGTGTTGTTCGCCGAAGGCGGCGGGGGCCGGCCGGGTGATGTCGATGTCGCCATCGTGGCGGGCTTGAACTTGGCCACTTTTGCATCGTTTGCCCGCCTCAATGGCCAGGTGCCCGTGGTGGGTGTGGTGGCAGGGCGTTGCTTTGCGGGCAATGCGGCTTTGCTGGGATGCTGTGACGTGATCATTGCCACAGCTGGCAGCAACATCGGCATGGGCGGCCCGGCCATGGTCGAAGGCGGCGGCCTTGGCGTTTTCAAGCCCGAGCAAATTGGCCCGAGCAATATTCAGCACGGCAACGGCGTGATCGACATTCTGGTGGACAACGAAGCGCAAGCGGTGGCAGCTGCGCGGCATTACCTGTCGTGCTTTCAGGGCGCGCAAACCGAATGGCAAGCCCCGCCTCCCGAAGCTCTGCGCGATGTGGTGCCCGAAACCCGTGTGCGCGTGTACGACACCCGCGCTGCCATGCAGGGCATCGCCGATGAGGGCAGCCTCTTGCCTTTGCGCACCGGCTTTGGCGTGGGCATCCACACGGCGCTGGCGCGCATCGCGGGCCGCCCGGTGGGCCTGATGGCCAACAACCCCTTGCACCTGGGCGGCGCAATCGATGCCGATGCCGCTGACAAAGCCGCCCGCTTCATGCAGCTGTGCAACGCGCATGGGCTGCCCATCGTGAGCCTGGTGGACACGCCGGGCTTCATGGTCGGGCCGGACACCGAAGCCACGGCACAGGTGCGCCATGTCTCGCGCATGTTTGTGGCAGCCGCGCACCTGCGGGTGCCGATGCTCAGCGTGGTGCTGCGCAAGGGCTATGGCCTGGGTGCGATGGCCATGACCGGCGGGGGTTTTCATGAGACCCTGAGCACCGTGGCCTGGCCCACGGGCGAGTTTGGCGGCATGGGCCTGGAGGGCGCGGTGCGCTTGGGTTACCGCAAAGAGCTGGAGGCTGCGCCCGAAGGCCCAGAGCGCGAAGCGCTGTTTGAGCAACTGCTGGCGCAGCAGTACGACAATGGCAGCGCCATCAACATGGCGGCCACGCTAGAGATTGATGCGGTGATTGACCCCGCCGACACGAGGGAGTGGTTGGTGGCGGGTCTGCAAGCCGGGCGCGTTAAGCCTTGTGAAGGCCGCTTGGCCATAGATGCCTGGTGAGGCGGGCAGCCAAAGCATCAGGCCCTGCGAGACGGCGCGCCTGCTGACATCGGACCGATTACTTGGTCGGACGGCTCAGGCGCTGAAGCTCTTGCTCGGGAATTTCTTCAAATACGCGCACCACTTTGGTCACACCGCTCGTGCCGCGGGCGATGTCCGTGGCACGCTTGGCCTCGCGCGCAGTCACGCGGCCCATCAAATAGACGATGCCGCGCTCTGTCACCACCTTGAAGGAATTGACCTGTAAATCCTTGGCGTCTACAAAGGCCGCTTTCAGCCTGCCGGTGATGACCGTGTCCTTGGAGCGCTGGGTCAGTGAGCTGGCAGGCATCACAGCCAGGTCGTTCACCACCGCATTCACGTTTTCCTGGCTCGAAGCGAGTTTTTCGGCGCGCTCCTTGTCTGCAGCGGTGCGCGCCTCGCCACTGAGCAACACTTGGCGGTTGAAGCTGGTCACATTCAGGTGAACGCGATCGCCTAAGTCTTGGCGCACGGCGTTGGCCACTTTGATCTCTATGCTCTCGTCTTCGACCTGCGTACCTGTGGTGCGGCGATCAGTGGCCACCACACCGGTCATGACAGCGCCCCCCAAGATCAAAGGTGCGCAAGCAGTCAGGCTGGCCAAAGTAGCCAGCAAAACGGCACCGTAGACCACTGTTTTAAGTTGACGTTTCATTTAATAAGACTCCTGTTCACCCAACAACTGGGTGTCAATGCCATCACACAAACAGTGCAGCACCAGCTGCTGCAC
>CAJBLW010000568.1 GCA_903953985.1 uncultured Burkholderiales bacterium | reverse complement strand
GTGCATTGACCTGCTGGGCCAGGCTGTCGGTCAGGCTTTTTTGCAGCAAAGCCAGTTGCTGGGCCAGCGCGTCGATTTGCTGGTTTTGCGTGCGCGTGGCCTCGGCACTTTGCTGCAGCAGCGATTGCTGGAACAGCGTAAGGTTGTGCGTGGCCTCTTGCCGACCTTGCACGCCGGACTGGCTGATCTCGTTGCGCAGCTCGCGCTCCAGGCGCTCAGCCTGCGCCTGCGCGGCAGCAAACTGTTGCTGCTGCCACGCGGTCTGAATCGATGCTTGTGTCGCCGTTTGTTCGGCGGTTTTTTCTGCCAGAAGTTCTGCGATTCGGTCGGCCTGCGCCTCGGGCGAAACCCGGGGACGCAACAGCAAAAACAACAGCACCAGCAGGCTCAGCCCACCCAGCGCCAACAACGCCCACCAAACCCATTCGTTCATGCAGCGGGGCCCATCACCGTGTTCAGGGGCGTCAAAGCTTGGCCGCGGGTGAGGTAAGCCACCAAATTGTCAGCGGCCAATTGCGCCATGGCCATGCGCGTTTTGACCGTGCTGCTGGCGATATGGGGCGTCAGCACCACGTTGGGCACCTTGAGCAAGTCGGGGTGCACCGAGGGCTCGCCCTCAAAAACGTCGATACCCGCCGCAGCGATTTGACGCGCCGCGAGCGCTTTGGCCAAGGCCGCGTCGTCCACAATGCCGCCGCGTGCAATGTTGACCAGCGTGGCCGTGGGCTTCATCTGCGCCAGTTCGGCCGCGCCGATGGTGTGGTGCGACTCGGCGCTGTAGGGCACGACCAGCATCACATGGTCTGCGGTTTTGAGCAGCTCTTCTTTGCCCACATAACGGGCTTTGCACTGCGCTTCCAATTCGGCGCTGAGGCGCGAGCGGTTGTGATAGATCACGTTCATGCCAAAGCCATGCGCCGCGCGGCGGGCAATGCCTTGGCCGATGCGGCCCATGCCGATGATGCCAATCGTCGAGCCGTGGACCTCGGCCCCGGCAAACATGTCGTAGCTCCATTTGGTCCACAAACCGGCACGCAGATAATGCTCGCTCTCGGTGATGCGGCGCGCCGTGGCCATGAGCAAGGCAAAGCCGAAGTCGGCGGTGGTCTCGGTCAGCACATCGGGCGTGTTACTGGCTTGCACGCCCGCAGCGGTCATGGCAGGCACGTCAAAGTTGTTGTAACCCACAGCCATGTTGGCCACGATTCGCAGTTGCGGGTTGGCCTGCAAGAGCGCCGCGTCGATGCGCTCGCTGCCGGTGGTCAAAGCGCCCACTTTGCCTTGCATGCGGCGGGTCAGTTCTGCTGCAGACCAAACCTCATCGGCTTGGTTGCTCTCGACTTCAAACACCTGCGCCAAAGACTGCAGGACCTCGGGGAAGATGGCGCGGGCCACCAAGATGCGGGATTTATTCAAGAAACACCTCCTGAGCGATGACCCAAGGATCAATGCGTGATTTGAAATTGAACGATGTAGACAATGGCTCCGGCCAAATAACCCAACAATGCCCACAGGCTGATTTTTTTCAAATACCAAACGAAATCAATTTTTTCAATACCCATCGCGGCTACACCCGCAGCCGATCCGATGATCAAAATCGAACCGCCTGTACCTGCGCAGTAAGCTAAAAATTCCCACAAAAAACTGTCGGTTGGATGTTGCTCAAGGCTGTACATGCCCATGGACGCAGCCACCAAGGGAACGTTGTCGACAACCGCACTCACAAGACCAATGATGATCACAATGATGTCGAGACGCCCAACTTGTTGATCAAGCCATTGGGCCAAAGAAGCCAAGATGTGCGTGTGCTCAAGAGTGGCCACAGCCAACAAAATGCCTGCAAAAAACAAAACCGCACTCATGTCAATGCGGGTCAATGCACTGACCAATGTGAGCTGCGATTTTTCATTGTCTGCCTTGTCCTTGTGCACCAAATCGCCGATCAACCAAATTAAGCCAAGGCCCAAAAGTATTCCCATGAAGGGTGGCAAGGACGTGATGCTCTTAAAGACCGGAACGGCCATCAAAACCCCCAAACCCAAGAAAAACATCAGGTTTTTTTCAAAAGCCGAGGTGTTTACCTCTTTGAAATCAACGGTATGAATCGGTGGAGTCACTGCTCGGCCTCTGAGCAACCAAGACATGACAAAAGTAGGAATCAAGAAACTGACCATGGCC
>CAJBLW010000567.1 GCA_903953985.1 uncultured Burkholderiales bacterium | reverse complement strand
GGGGTGGCGGGCAAAATGGGCCCCACGCTGGCGCGCATGGCCAAGCGAGCTGCCCCCCACAAACGCGTGATCGGTGTGGCACGGTTTTCAAACCCACAACTGCAACGCAGCCTGAGTGCCCAGGGCGTTGAATGCATTCTGGCCGACTTGCTCTCGGCCGAAGCTCTGGCGGCCTTGCCCGATGCGCCCAACGTGGTGTTCATGGCCGGCCGAAAATTCGGCTCGCAAGGCAGCGAATGGCTCACCTGGGCCATGAACGCCCATGTGCCCGCACTGGTTGCACAACGCTATAAAAACGCCCGCATCGTGGCGTTTTCCACCGCCTGCGTTTACCCCTTTGTCGACGTGCATGGCCCCGGCGCCCCCGAAAGCCTGGCGCCCACGCCACCTGGCGAATACGCCAATTCGTGTGTGGCCCGTGAACGCATGTTCGAACACTTCTCGCACGAACACCAAACTGCGGGCTGCCTGCTGCGCCTGTCTTACGCCATCGACATGCGCTACGGCGTGCTGCACGATGTGGCGCGCACCATTTGGCAGGGGCAGCCTCTGTCGGTGGCCATGGGCCACGCCAACATCATCTGGCAAGGCGATGCCAACGACCTGGCCTTGCGCGCCCTGAGCGCCTGCACCACGCCTACCTCGGCCATCAACCTCAGCGGCCCGCCCATCTCGATCCGCGATGTCGCCACACGCCTGGCCAAGCGCATGGGCAAAACCGTGCAGTTCACCGACACCGAAGGCTCCACCGCCTGGTTGGTCGATTGCCGCAAGGCCGATGCCCTGTGGGGCCCGCCCTCGGTGGCGCTGGACACCTTGTTGGACTGGACGGCCGCCTGGGTCATGAAAGGCCACAAATCCTTGGACAAACCCACCCACTTCGAGGTTCGCGATGGCCACTATTGATGGGTCAGGCTTGCTGCCCGAAGCCGTGTCTCAGGTGCTGCGCCAAGGTGCGGTGATCCCGGCGCACCCGCTGGCCCTCAATGCCCAGCGCCAGCTCGACCCGGTCAGGCAAAGGGCGCTCAGCCGCTACTACCTCGATGCCGGCTCGGGCGGCTTGGCCGTGGGCGTGCACACCACCCAATTTGCCATCCGAGAAAACGGGTTGTACGCCCCCGTGCTGGAAATGGCCATGCAAACGGCCCACGACTGGACCCCCTTGGGCGGCAAGCGCCCCTTGGCCATGATCGCTGGCGTGGCAGGCCCCACGCGGCAAGCTTGCGCCGAAGCGGCCACGGCCAAAGCCATGGGCTACCACGCCGGCCTGCTCAGCCTGGCCGCGCTGCGCGGCGCCAGCGAAGCCGAGATCCTGGCGCACTGCCGCGCCGTGGCGCAGGTCATTCCGCTGGTGGGTTTTTACCTGCAGCCCGCTGTGGGCGGCGTGGTGCTCTCGGCCGCCTTCTGGGAAGCCTTTGCCCGCATCGAGCAAGTCGTGGCCATCAAAATGGCGCCCTTCAACCGCTACCGCACCCTGGACGTGATCCGAGGTGTGGTCGCCGCCCGGGCCGAAGACCGCATCACGCTGTACACCGGCAACGATGACCACATCGTGCTGGACCTGGTGACCCCTTTTCACGTCCAGCGCGGCGCCGAATCCGTGCAAGTGCGCATTCGTGGCGGCCTGCTGGGGCACTGGAGCGTCTGGACCCACAAGGCGGTCGCGCTGCTGCAACGTTGCCAGCAAGAAGCCGCCCGAGACCACGTCTCGGCTCAGCTGCTGGCCCTCGATTCGCAAGTCACCGATGGCAACAGCGCCCTGTTCGATGTGGCCCATGACTTTGCAGGTTGCATTGCCGGTTGCCACGAAGTCCTGCGCCGCCAAGGCTTGCTCGAAGGCACCTGGTGCCTTGACCCGCATGAGGGCCTTAGCCCGGGACAAGCCGATGAAATCACCCGGGTCAGCCAGGCTTACCCCGACTTGACGGATGACGATTTTGTGGCCCAGCACCTGGCCCGATGGCTGGGGGCTTAGCGTTTTCGTGTGGCTGTTGCAAGACAGCTTGTTTTTTAACCTTTGATCCATGAAATGAGGAGACAGCAATGAAAAAGCGGACATTGATTCAAGCCATCGCCCTGGGGCTGGCCCTGGGCACTGGCGCCAGCGCCATGGCGCAGGCCACCTGGAAACCCAACAAGCCCATCAACTTGATCGTGCCCTGGGCCGCAGGTGGCTCCACCGACCAGATCACCCGAATCGCAGCGGCCGAGATTGAAAAAACCCTGGGTCAAAAAATCGTGGTGGTCAACCAGCCTGGTGCCTCGGGCTCGATTGGCAGCAAGAACGCCTGGGAAGCCCCTCGGGACGGCTACACCTGGACCGCCGGTGCGGCGCAAGACCTGGGCACCTACCAAGCCCTGGGCATGCTCAATGCCGGCATCAAAGACTGGCACCTGTTTTTGCATGTGGCCAACATCGCCGTGATCAGCGTGAACCCGTCCACACCCTATCAAAACATCGGGCAATTTCTCGATGCGATGAAAACCAAATCCGACATCAAGGTGGCCACGGCCGGCGTGACCTCAGGCGGACACAACGCAATGGAAGCCATCGTGGCCGTCACGGGCAACAAGTACCGCCATGTCACCTATGACGGCGGCAACCCGGCCGTCATCGCCACCGTGTCCGGCGAGACCGATGCCACCTCACAACTGGCCGTCGAGCAAGCCGAAATGATTCGCGGCAAACGGCTGCGCCCCCTGGCCACGGTGTCGGACAAGCCGCTCGAAATTGAAGGGCATGGCGTGATCGAGCCGATCTCCAAGACCCTTGCAAACTTCAAGGCCCCGGCGAACTACTTTGGCATCTTTATTCCCAAAGGTGTGCCTGCCGAAGTGGTGGCCACGGTCGAGCGCATCTGGACCACCCAGATCGCCAACAACGAAGCCATCAAGAAATACGCCGTGAACCGGGGCGCCTTCTTTGGCCCCGCCAGTGGTGAGGCCGCGCAAGCGGCGGCCTTCCCCGCCGTGCAGGCCAACGCCTGGCTGTTGCACAACGGTGGCAAAACCAAGGTGTCGCCCGACACCGTGGGCATCGCCAAACCCTGACGGCACCACATGGGGCAGGCGCTGACCTGCCCCACTTTGACAAAGGCCTGCCATGAGCATGGAAGTAGAAGACGACGAAGTGGTGTCACCCCGCGCGGACTTGATCGCAGCGGTGCTGTGGGTGGCATTTGGCTTGGCGGTGAGCATCGGCGCCTGGCGCATGGACCGGCTAGAAAAGCTCAGCATCAACCCCTATGAAGTTCCAGGCTTGGTGCCCTTTTTTCTGGGCTGCGCCATCACGGTGTTGGGCGTGGTGCTCTTCATTCGGGCCTGGGCTCAGGGCGGCTGGCAAGCACCCACAGCCTTGGCCAAAGTCCAAGACCCCACCTTGTTACGACACATGGCGCTGGTGTTTGGCTGGTCGCTGTTTTATGCGCTGGTGCTGGTGGGCACCGGGCTGCCTTTTATGGTGGGCACCTTCTTGTTCATCACCGTGTTCATCGGCGTGCTCGACCGTCAACGCCAAATTGAGATGGGCCGATCGGCCACTGCCCAATGGGTGCGCGCGGCCATCTACGGCGGCTGCTGGAGCGTGCTGGTAGCCCTGTCTTTTGAATACATCTTTTTGGTCAGGTTGCCTTGATGTTTGATGGACTCTTTGCATTCGGACACTCGCTGGCGTCGTTCATGACGCTCGAATCGGTGTTCATGGCGCTGGCCTCATCGCTGGTCGGTGTGATCATTGGCGCCCTGCCGGGCCTGACGGCCACCATGGGTGTGGCGCTCATGACCACCCTGACCATCAAACTGCCCTCGAGCCAAGCGCTTTTGATCCTGATCTGCACCTACGTGGGGGCCATCTACGGTGGCAGCCGCAGTGCCATCTTGCTCAACATCCCGGGCACCCCGGCTTCGGCCGCCAGCTGCCTGGACGGCTATGCCCTGGCCCGCCAAGGGCATGCGGGCCGTGCCATGGGCATTGCCACCACGGGCTCGGTGCTGGGCACCTTGATCGGCATGTTCTTTTTAGCCCTGTTCACGCCCTTGCTGGGGGACGTTGCCCTCAAATTCGGCGCCTATGAATTTTTCTGGCTCGCCGTGTTTGGTGTCATCATCTCGGCCACATTGACTGGCGGCGATGCCCTCAAAGGATGGATCTGCGGCTTTGCAGGCTTGTTCGTGGCCACCATTGGGCAAGACGGCATCCATGCCTTCGAGCGCTTTTCATTCGACAACCGCGACCTGGCCGGTGGCTTTTCGCTGGTGCCCGCGCTTGTGGGGGCTTTTGGTTTTGCCGAGATTTTGGTGGCCATGAAAGAGCGGCGCCCCGTCCCCAAAATCAACCCCTTTGACACCGTCATTCCCAAACTCAAGGACGTGTTTCAGTACTGGCGCACGATTTTGCGCTCCGGCATCATTGGCACCTTCATCGGCATTGTTCCGGGTGTTGGGGAAGACGTGGCCGCCTGGTCTTCTTATGCTGCCGCCAAACGGGCCAGCAAGGAAAAAGAAAAATTCGGCAAAGGCTCCATCGAAGGTCTGATGGCGGCCGAAACCGGTGACAACGCCTGCGTGCCCGGCGCCATCATCCCAGTGCTGACTTTGCAAATCCCGGGCTCGGCACCGGCTGCGGTGCTGATGGCGGCCATGCTCATCCACGGCGTCAAACCCGGGCCGATGATCATGCTCGAGTCACCCCAATTTGTGTACGACGTGGTGGCCATGATGCTGCTGGCCACCATCGGCATCCTGATCTATGGCCTGGTCTTGACCAAGTTGCTGGTCAAGGTGCTGCGCGTGCCCACCACCCTCATCGTGCCCATGATTTTTGTGCTGTGCGTGGTCGGCACTTACGCCCTGTCCTCGCGCCTGTTTGACGTGTGGACCATGCTGTTCTTTGGTGTGCTGGGCTATGTGCTGCGCCAATACAAATTCCCGGTGGCCCCTTTGGTGCTGGGCATTGTGTTGGGCGACCTGATGGAAAAAAGCCTGCGCCGGGGCCTGGTGTTGTCCGATGGCGATCTGACGCCCTTCTTCACCCGCCCAATTGCAGGTTCCATTTTTGCCCTGATCGCCATCATCTTGCTGATGCGGGCACCTTTTATGAAAAACCTTTTTAAGCGCCAAAGCTCATGAAGATCGCCCTGTGCAACGAAGTGCTGGCGCCCATGCCATTTGCGGCGCAATGCCAGATGGCCCGTGACCTGGGCTACATGGGGCTGGAAGTCGCCCCCTTCACCCTGACCGACACCCCCGAAAGTTTGACCACCGCCCAGGCTCGGCAATATGCCCAAGTGGCAGCCGACCATGGTCTGGTGGTCACCGGCTTGCACTGGCTGCTGGTCAAGCCCGAAGGTTTGTCCATCACCCACCCGGACGCCCAGGTTCGCCAAGACACCGCCGACTTTCTGAAGCACCTGTGCGACATCTGCGCCGCCATGGGCGGACGCTACCTGGTGCACGGCTCGCCCAAACAACGCAGCATCCACCCCGGGCAAACCCACGACCAGGCCCTGGCCTTGGCGCAAGAAGTGCTGGCCCAGGTGGCGCAAGCTGCGCAAAGCTTTGGCGTGACCTATTGCCTGGAGCCGCTGTCGGCCGACCAAACCCCGCTCATCAACACCGTGGGCCAGGCCGCAGCGGTGGTGCAACAGATCAACAACCCGTTTTTCAAAACCATGCTGGACACCAGCTCGGCCGGTTTGGCCGAAACCCTGTCCATGCCCGAACTCATCGACCTGTGGATGCCCCAGGGCGTCATGGCGCATGTGCAGGTCAACGACCCCAACCGCCGCGCCCCCGGTCAAGGCCAAATGCTGTTTGGCCCCATCTTGGCGGCCCTGCAGCGGCAGGCTTACAGCGGCGTGGTGGCCGTTGAGCCGTTTGATTATTTTCCCGATGGCCCAGGCTGCGCCGCCTGGTCAGCCGCCTACCTCAAGGGCCTGCTGGAAAACGCAGCGCCCCAGCCCCATTGAAACCAAAGGCACACACCCCATGCAACCCAGCTTTCGCATTGCCGAGATTGAACTGCTAGAAATTCCGGTGGTCCTGCGCATGCCCTTTCGCTTTGGCGTGGTCACGCTGCGCCAATGTTTTCAGGCCTTTGTGCGGGCCCGCATCGTCATGGCCGATGGCCAAAGCCACTGGGGCGCCTCAGCCGAAATGATCGTGCCCAAATGGTTCGACAAAAACACCCAGCTCAGCGACGAAGACAACTTCGAGCAAGAGCGCCGTGTGCTGCGAATGGCCCAAGCCGCCTACTTGGCCGATGGCAGCCCCGACACCGCCTTTGGTCACTTTGCGCGCCACCACGAAACCCACCTGCGCGCCTGCGCCGCAGAAAACCTCAACCCACTCTTGGCCAACTACGGCCCCGCGTTGATTGACCGCGCCCTGATCGACGCCCTGTGCCGCGGCCTGGGCCAATCGTTTTATGCCGCCGCGCAGCACAACACCCTCGGCATCGACGAACGCATGCCCTCATTTCAGGGCTTGAACATGGCCCCGTTTCTGGCCAGCCTCAAGCCAGCCACCACCCTGCACGCGCGGCACACCGTGGGCCTGCTGGACGCCATCACACGGCAAGACGTGACCGAGCCCGTGAACGACGGCCTGCCAGAAACCTTGCAAGAAGTGCTGCAGGTCTACGGCCACCGCTATTACAAACTCAAGGTCAGCGGCCGCATCGACGCCGACATCGATCGGCTCTGCGCCATCGCCTCGGTGCTGGACAGCCTGCCCGAGCCCTACCACGCCACGCTGGACGGCAACGAGCAATACCAAAGCGCCGAGCAACTGCTCGAACTGCTCACGCGCATGCGCGCACAACCCGCCCTGCAAAGGCTGGTGGCCAGCATCCTGTTCATCGAACAACCCATCAACCGCCTGCACGCGAG
>CAJBLW010000566.1 GCA_903953985.1 uncultured Burkholderiales bacterium | reverse complement strand
GTCCACCAGTTTCTTGCGTCGCTCCAAGGTGGGCAGCTCGGAGGTGTCGACCTTCGCTGGCAAAGCTTCCAGCCATTCCATCAAGATCTCGTCGCGCAACTGGCGCAGGGCTTGCGGGTCGTGCTGGCGGTGGGCCAGGGCGCTGGCTTGATCCAGCACGGTGAGTTGCAGGTCGCGCAGGTTCTGCGCCTTGATGTCGGTGGTGGGCAGCACCAGCTGCTTTTCCAGCCAGTGCGCCAGAGGCTTTTGGTACATGCGCTCCCACAGCGGGTTGAGCAGGCGGCGATTGACCACCACCGCGATCAGGGTGAAGTGGGGTGGGGTGGTCAGGTCCACCTCGTCACCCTTGCCACACATGATGGCGTGAGCCGGCACCCGCTGGCCATTGAAAAAAAGATCGTGTGAGTCCTGCAGCGCCATGGCAAAGCCGTAAACGCTGTCGTCGAGCCGCCCCCGCTGGCGCAAGGCGATGCTGGTGTCCTCGCGCAGCAGAGTGACTCCCGGCAGCTGCACTTGGTGGATGCGGCCCTTGAAATGACCCGGCGACAACTGCTCGTATTGCAGCGCCCAGCCCTGCTGGGCCAGAGCATGATGGTCCATGTCCTGGGTGTCCAGCACCTGGACCCACGGCCCATTAGGGATGGTAGCTTGTTGTGTGGATGTCAAAGATGTAATGCATTGAAAAACGGCAATTGTTTGATTTTGCACGTCAGCGTCAAGCCCGTCATTTTTGGAGGAGTTGGAGTGACCCCAATTCACCGGACACATTGACCTTCTTGATCTTGAAAAAATCCCAGATCAATGAGCCAGCGATGTCCTTCCGCAAAGTAAACTTTACGCAGACATCCAAGCAGGCAAAAGCTTGATCGCCAATTGCACTCGCTCAAGACCGTAATCACGTTCAGCCGCCGCCCGTGTCAACTTGTCGGACATCAAATCCTCGGCTAAGGCCTCAATGCTTCTTAGATGCGATGGCCCAAACCCCCCCCCGCCCGGAGTTTCAACCCGCATGCGCTGTCCAGCGGAGAGTTGCCTGCCAGGCTGGTTGGCAGGAAGGACTCTTTGGCCGGGTAGGTCTTTGTCCAGTATGACAGTCCCAAAGCCCCCTGACTGCCCACCATTTTGACCTTGAGCTGGAATGTGAGTACCTTCGGTCGTCGCGAAGAAGAAGGTGTTGTCATCCAGTGTTCGTATCTGCCGCGAGATACCCAGACCCCCCCGATACTGACCCACACCGCCGCTGTCCCGGACAAGTGCATACTCCTCCACGATCAGTGGATACTCATTTTCGAGAGCCTCTGCTGGCAGGTTTGAGGAGTTGGTGATGTGAACATGGGTGCCGTCTGCACCATCTTCGTTGAAATGAGCACCGACGCCCCCACCAATGGTTTCGACATACACGTAGGTGCCAGGTCGGCGACGTGACTGACCTGACACAACCAGGGCAGGCATCGCATCGTTGCTGGATGCCATCGCCCTGTCGATAGGTAATATCTGACTGAATGCGCCAATGATCGCGCCGGCCACACGTTGCGATGTACTGGCGCGCATTCCGACCGCAGCCGGAAAACGCGGCCGGGTGATGGTACCTTCGGGCGAACGTATGTCGATACACCCGAACATCCCTTCGTTAGCGATCAGCTCAGGATCAAGCATAGTTTTTACACAGTAATACACGCAGGCGCGTAGTGCGCTTTCTGGCATGTTGTAGCCACCAGGCGATTGTGGGCCGGAGCCGTTGAAGTCAACGACCAGGCGATCACCTTCGGTGCTGATACTGGCCGTGATTGAAATCTTAGGACCCCCAATGCCATCGTCATCCAGTGCCGTAGTGAAGCTTCCCGTGCGACCCCGAATGGTCTGGATACGCTGCTTGATACGTCGCTCGGTGTAGGCCAGCAAGTCCTCAATTGAATGCAGAACTGAGCTCAATCCCATCTGCCTGACCAGTTCAAGCATCAGTTTTCTGCCACGCGCATTGACTGCGATCTGGACTTTCAGATCGACAACACGATCCTCAGGTTCACGGCTGTTTGCAGCGATAAATCGAAGGATGTCTTCATCCTCCTGATTCTCGCGCATGACCCGTATGACCGGGATGCGGATTCCCTCTTCGAATACCGTCTTGGCACCTGGTGACACCGAACCCGGCGCGCTCCCGCCGACATCTGAGTGATGACCAATGTTGGCGGCAAAAAAGCTCAAAAGGCCATCGCAAAAGATCGGTGTCACGATGGTAATGTCAGGCGCGTGCGTGCCGCCCGCCAGATAGGCATCATTGCAAATAAAGGCATCCCCTTCTTGGATGCCCTCAACACCATAATGCTGGAGAGCCGCCACCACACCTCCTGCAAGAGACCCCAAATGCATCGGAATATGGGCGGCCTGGGCAATCAGTCGACCGCGCGCATCAAAGAGTGCCACCGAGCAGTCCTTGCGTTCCTTGATGTTGGGAGAGAACGAGGCACGAACCAGGGTATTGCCCATTTCTTCGGTGATCGTGAGCAGGCGATTGGAGAAAACCTCCATTGCAATCGGATCGAATAGGCTGCTTGCTGTGGGCGTTGAGGGGCTCGAGGTGTTCATATGAGTTTCCAGTCAATGGACTTGCATTGGCAGTTAAACGGCGATGATCAGGTTGCCCCAAGAGTCGACCTTTAGAGTTTGATCGGGCAGCAAAATGGTGGTCGAACTCATCTCCTCCACGATTGCGGGACCTTGCATCTGATGCCCCTTTGGAAGGGTATTACGCTGGTAAACGGGTGTTTGCAGACGTCCATGCTTTGAGCCAAAGTACACCGAGCGCTCAGACTTGACATTGGGTGAGTCAATGCCGGACAAAAAGGTTTGATTGGTCTTGGGTACTTGTCCCACCGCTTGGACGCGGCAATTTACGATCTCGGTCTCACGTCCTTCAATATCGTAGCCATACTCCTGAAGGTGTCGGATCCTAAAATTGGCGAGAAATTCAGACAGTCCGTTTGGATTGATGCCCTCAAGGGGCACAATAACTTCGTAGTTTTGTCCGTCAAAACGTGTCTCGATGGACAGACGCAATTCGCGCCGGTCAGGTGCCACACCCTCGCGTGCAAGCCACGCCATAGCGGCTTTTTCCATTTCTGAAAGGGTTGAGCAAACCCTTTGCCATGCGATTTCGTTGGCCACAGACAATTCGCTGCGCACAAAGTCCATGGTTATGTCAGATAAAAGGATCCCCCGTGCGCAGAAGGTGCCTGGTTCAAGAGGAATAATCACGGTCCTTATGCCACAGTCTTTTGCAAGTTCAGTCGCATGCAAAGGGCCGGCCCCCCCAAAAGCCATCAAGGCGAACTCCCGAATGTCATAGCCTTTTTCTGTCGACACCGATTGGATGGCGCGGTTCATGTTCGCGTTGGCGATTCGGACAATTCCATGCGCCGCCTCATCCATGGAGATGCCAAGGGGTTGCGCGACCTTACGCAGAATCACACTCATGGCTGATTCGAAATCGACCGCAAGTTTTCCATTCAGCAAGAAATGTGGATCAAGGCGACCCAAAACAATATTTGCATCGGTTATCGTGGCCTCGTCACCACCACGACCGTATGCGGCCGGACCTGGATCTGCCCCAGCACTTTGAGGTCCCACTTTCAGGGCGCCGGCATCATCTATCCGGGCGATGCTGCCCCCGCCAGCGCCGATAACATGAATGTCCAGCATTGGGGTCTTGACAGGGTAGTCGGCCACCAACCGATTCGAGGCATAAAGCGCGCGTCCTTTGACGATGACCGACACATCAGTCGAAGTGCCTCCGACATCGAATGTCACAAGGTTGTCGTATCCGGCCATGCTGCCAACAACCGAAGTACCTATCACTCCGGCTGCTGGTCCAGATACGCAGGTTCGCACCGGTACCTCACGCACGGTCTGCACGGACATCAAACCGCCGTTGGAGTGCACAGTATTGATCTCGGCAGAAATGCCAATGGCCTTCACCCTCTCCAATAGACGCTGCATGTAGTTACCCATGCGTGGTCCCATGTAGGCGTTCAGCACTGTGGTTGACATGCGCTCAAATTCCCTGAACTCGGGCAACACATCTGAACTCAGGGTGATGTAGGCCTCTGGCAGCATTTGCCTTAAGGCCTGGCCTGCACGCCGCTCATGGTCAGGCTCACGGTAACTGTGCAAAAAGCAAACGGCTACAGCTGTAACTCCGGCCTTTCGAAACAACTCCCCTGCCTTTTCAAGGTCGGCCATGTTCAATGGCGTCAGGATGCTGCCATCAGCCATCACCCGCTCTTCAACTTCAAGGCGCAGCGCCCGTGGCACGAGAGGGGTTGGACGGTGAACCCGATAGTTGTAGAGATGGGGGCGAGTCTGACGGCCAATCTCTAATACGTCGCGAAAACCGCGCGTCGTGACCAGGCCGACCCGGGCTCCCTTGCGCTCGATCACCAGATTCGTTGCGACTGTAGTGCCGTGTCCAAGCAGGGAGATGGCAGTCGGATCAAGGCGGTGCATCTGGACCAAATCCTCGAGTCCCTGGGCGATCGCCTCTGAGGGGTCATGCGGTGTAGAGGAAACTTTGTGATAACTGACGACACCGCTGTCTTCGTCAAGCATCGTGAAGTCAGTGAAAGTACCACCAACATCAAAGGAGATCTTGTACGTCAACTTCTATCCCCTAGCACAGGTTCTTTTCAACGATGGCAGAGGCGCCAGTGAAATCCGGGTAGCAAAGCCGAGGATTTTTACGAAGGGTTTCCAGAAACTCCTTTTCACTGCGCATCCAGAACTGGGACTGACTGATCACATCATCGAGTTGGCTCGGATCGATCACAACAATGCCATTCTCATCGGCCAGAATCGCATCTCCGGGCTTGACGGCGACGCCCCCACAGGTAATCGGAATATTCATATCGCCCCCCAACCCTCGGTATTTGGTTGTGACAGGGCTAAGGCCACGCGACCACACCGGCAGCCCTGCGGCATTGGAGTCGGCAACATCGCTGGTTGCGCCATCGATGATCACGCCGCTTAATCCGATCGCAGCGGCGGCGTACGCCGTTGCTGCGCCCCAGCATGCAGTACGCTGGTCTTGCCCACGATCAATGACCAAAATGTCGCCTGGCCGGACAAATTTCAGCGCATAGTGGCCCATCACGGAATCGGGCAAGGTGCATCGGACGGTGACCGCGGTACCCGCCAGTTTTCGACCAGGCATTTGTTGCTGCAAGCCCTGGTCCATGAAGCCCGCGTCGAGCACATGTCCTATGGTGCCGGTATCCAGCAATAGCAAAGCATTGACTTGCGCCTGAGTAATCTGTGCAGGCATAGGTTTGACCACATAGCGTGGTGGTGAGGCAATCAGTGGCATGGTGATCTTCAGGCTTTTCGTGAACTTTCGACAATCTGCTCAATGGCTGAGACGAGTGTCGGATTGATCTGGGCTTTCCACTTGACATATGAACGGCGTGTGGCCGTCTGAAATGTCGCCAACTCAGCGGAACTGGGTACGTGAACCTCCACACCAATTTCTTTGGCTTTAGTGAGGTCTTCACTGTAAAACTTTCTGACTTCAGCGATATTGGCCTTGGCGGCATCTTGCGCTGCATCGCGAACCGCCTTCTGATCGGTTGCAGACCAACTCTCCCAGGCCTCGCGAGACACTGCGAACAGCAGGATCTCGTTCATGTAATTCCATCGCGTTACATACTTCTGACCCAGCGTTTGCATCCTGGCAGCAAAAAACAGTTCCATCGGGTTTTCGCAACCATCAACTGCCCCGGAGGACAAGGCCGGTTGTGTATCGGCCCAACTCATCACAGTGGGATTAGCACCCAATTCGTTGAAGACATCACTCATCATTGGAGAAGGCACAATGCGCAGCTTCAAACCCTTGAGGTCGGCCACAGTTTTAATTGGCAGCTTGCTATTGCAGAGTTGCCGAAAACCGGTTTCTCCAACGGCCAGCGGCTCCGCACCGGCCTTACGGACTGCGTCAAAGTACTGAGCCATAAAGGCCTTGTGTTGCAGCACTGCATCAAGGGCCTTATGGTCCGGAAAAAGAAAGGGCAGAGAAAAGCAGCCCAACTCGCGAGCAGATCCGCTCCAGTTGCCAGGTGCCCCGCAAATCAGATCAATCGACCCTTGACGAATACCAGTCAATTCGCGCGTGGCGTCACCTTGCACCAAAGAGGCACCGGGGTAAACCTTTGAATTGATACGTCCGCCAGAATTGTCTTTAATTAGCTTAGACCAAAGCTCTGATGCTCGGCCCCAAGCAAAGGCCGGCGGTAGCACCGAGGACATTCGATATTCTGCTTTCAAGCTTTGCGCAAGAGCGGCACTTGGGAAGACCGTAATGGGCATGGCTGCCATCGCACAAGCCTGGGTCAAAAGGTTACGTCGATTCATTTCATCTCCTAAAAAAATGAGTTATTTCAATACTTCAGAATTCGTGGTAACCAAAGCGCTAGCTCTGGAAACACCATCACTGAAAACGTTGCCACTGTGAAAGCCAAGACAAGCCAACCCACCCAAGGGATCGTGGACTCCATGCTGATGCCCGCCATGCGGCAGGCCACCAATAAATTGACGGCCATAGGCGGCGTGAAGCCGCCTATGGCAATGGCCATGGTCAGCAATACGCCGAACCAAACAGGATCCCAACCAAAGGCCTTCATCATTGGAACCAGCAAAGGCAGGAAGACCAGAAAGATTGAGACACCATCTAAAATCATGCCGACCAAAAGCAGCAACAGCATCACGAGACACAAGGTTTCGAATGAGCTCAGACCAAAGTTCTTGATGCCTTCAATCAAGGGGTCAGCCAGACCAATGGTGTTGACACTGAGTGCAAAAATACTTGCCAATGACATGACAGTCATGATGACAGCGGAAGACAAAGCCGCTTCGCGAAAAATCTCCGGCAACTGACGCAACGTCATGGTCCGATGGATGAACATACCGACGAACAAGCCATAGAAAACAGCAACCACCGCAGCCTCTGTCGGTGTGAACCATCCCATACGCATCCCGCCGAGAATGACGACCGGTGCGACAAGACCCCAAATGGCTTCACGCAAACTGGGCCAGAAAGGTGGCCGAGGCATGGAACTCTCGTCAAGACCAAACCCCTTGATGCGGCTGATCAATACAGCTGGGATAATCAAGGCCAGTCCTGCCAAGACCCCAGGGATCATGCCCGCAGCAAACAGCGCGGGCACACTGGCATTGGGCACACTGACGCTGTAAACGATGAACGCGATCGAGGGCGGAATGAGGATGTCTGTTGCTGCCGCTGCTCCGACAATGCTGGCCGAGAACGGAGCTGGGTAACCCGCTCGTGACATGGCTGCAATCATCACCCCGCCAACTGCTGCCGCATTGGCAACTGCCGAACCGCTGATTCCGCCCAAGACCATCGCCACCGCGATCGCCACCAGGGGCAGCATGCCAGGACCGCGCCCCACACAAGCGATCGCAAAATCGACCAAGCGGCGAGCAATTCCGGATCGATCAAAGATCGCGCCGACCAATACGAACATCGGTAAGGCCATCAAGGGATAAGAAGAGATCGACGCAACTGCATTTTGCGCCGCCGGCAGCAGTCCAAACCAGGGCTGACCTCCATTGGTCAACATCAGCGTGGCCATGCCTGCGGCTGCCAAAGCCACTGCGACCGGCACACCCAAGGCCATCCACAGAACGAACAAACCAAATAGCACCAACCCAGCCATCATCAATCGAGCCCTCTTCTGAGCCAGCCACCCCAAGCTGCACGCCAAGCAGCCAATCCGCATAGCAGTGCAAGCGGCAGGGTCAGCCACCATCTTGGTACATCCAGACTGGACACCTTTTCTTGATAAGCGTATTCGCCTATCGCCGTCTTGATGAGTAGCAGCGCCACAGTGGTCAGCACCAAGGTGGTCAGCCAGACCGATAGCATTCGTAATCGACGCCGCGTTCGAGCATTTTTGCTGTCGTACAAAAACTCAACCCGTATGTGCTTGTCATGGAATGCCGCAGCCGCCGCACCCGCAAAAACCAACACCAACATCAGAAAAACTGAAACTTCCTCGCTCCATCCAATGGACACGTCAGAGACATAGCGCAAGACCACATTGGCGAAGGTGATCAAGCACATGAACGCGATCGCAACCGTGGCCAAGACGTCCTCCAGTCGCCAGGGCCGCGATTTGATCTGTTCGACTTCAGTGCGCTTTGGTTCAGCTTCGTTCGACGAAATCATAAAGACCTAGGTAGCTTCCTTGCGAGGGCAGTCGGCCTTTGCCGACATTGGCCCGAAGGAATTGGCACCAGTATTCGAAGCCTGTAACTCCAAGTCAAACGAAAAATTATGGCCAATTTGGTCCATTTTTTCTGGACTGAGGCAATACTTCTTTTCTAGACCCCTGAACGACCCATCCACACCAGATCAGGTGATGACTCCTGACAAAACTGCACGCCGACCTCGATCAAAATATCAGACAGCAGGCGTTGAAGTCGGCTCTGCGGATCGGATAGATATGACACTTGAATCTCAAGTGGGGGAAAGGCGGTTCCAACAGGGATCATCCTCAGGTTTCCTGCCTGCAAATCCTCTTGGACAAGCACACCGGGGATGATCGCCACGCCCAACCCATCCTTCGCCAGCCGAATCATGGTTGACAAGGATGTTCCACAATACATTCTCCGTGGGCCGCCATGGGGTGCAAACACCGCTTCTGTTTGTGCATGGGGTATGGAGCCATGGCTGAAGGAAAGGATTGGGTACCTTGCAAGGCTTTCTACGGTCATGGGGAGATTATTTTGAATCAGCTGGGGTGATGCCACCCAATGACAAGCCATCTGAAAAAGCCGTTGATGAACCGCTCCAGGTGTCGTCTGACCTACCAGCGTGACGGCCAGGTCGATACTGCCAAGGGCCAGACGCTGCATCAGGTTCTGACTGGTGTCCGCCTGCAGATCCAATTCTATTTTTGGATAACGTGCTTCAATCGTTCGAAGAAATGGAGAAAGAATCGCATTGGCCGCCGTATCGATGATGCCAAGCCTAACGCGGCCACCTAAGGCATCAGAACCTCGGATCGTGGATTCGAAATCCCCTTCAAGTTGAAGCAAGCGCTCAGCAATCGGAAGTGCATCACGCCCCTGTTGGGTTAATCGGATGTTGCGCCCCAGGCGCTCAAATAACCTAACGCCCAATTCGTCTTCAAGGGACTGAATGCGAGCCGAAACCGCCGATAAAGTGGAGTTCATCCGCTCAGCCGTCTTGGTGAAGCTGCCTAAGCGCGCAATCCAGACAAAAGTTTCAAGAAATCTGAGGTTCACATGCATCGGTCCACGGTCGATTGGCACAAATTTCAAGACCACCAGATCAAGGCGACATGTTAAGACTTGAAGCCGCACTTTTGATCAATTTTTCCCGACTCTAACACCCTTATAGTTATATCGTAAGGTGTAGACTTTCTTGGGATTATTCAGACAAACCCATGGGGTGTACAGGCCCGGGGTTCGACTGGAGATATTTTCATGAAAGCCCAATGGCTTCGTTACATGCTGGGTGTGGGTGTCGTTTATTTTTGCTTGATGGCGGCAGCCCACTTCGTGGGTCTGAAATACCCGCTGTTGTTCGTTTACTACGATACCCCCTTCTACGCCTACCAGGACAAGATCATTTCTTTTGCTGTGTTGGCTTATGCGAGTTTGTTTTATGCCGCGATTCGCCATATTCAAGTTGTTCCCATGGCTTTGTTTGCATTGGGCGTGACCGTGTTGGGCCTGTCGTTTGTGAACATTTCATCGGATTTGCAGATTGTTTTGCAAGGCCAAGGCACCGTGATTTATTGGTTGCAAACCGGGTTTTTTGCGGTTTACTTTCTAGTTTTGTTGGGTTTGTATAAAGGGGTTGTTCGTTCAGAATGATTGCATTTGATTCGGCCAAGTGAAAACCCGGGGTGCACGGTGCCCAAAGTTGATAGCGTTCCTTACTCCTTTTGCATAGCATGGGCGACAACTTGAAAGAGACCCGATGACGCTGCAGCTGGTG
>CAJBLW010000565.1 GCA_903953985.1 uncultured Burkholderiales bacterium | reverse complement strand
GGTTGGCTTTGTCGACACCTTGGGGCGCACCTTGCTGCCCATGTTGTTTCGTGAACTTTTCTCGCCCCAGTTTGCCAGTGCAGCGGGGCCTGCGGTGGCGTCGATTGCGGTGTACCTGCTGATGGCCGTTGTGCTGTTTGTCCGTCCTCAGGGACTTTTTTCCGGTCGTTGAGGCACGGGTGCTATGAACCACAAAACACCGTTCTGGGTTTGGGGCCTGGTACTGGCCGGGGCGATCGCCTTGCCCCTGTTTCTGCATGCCCGGGGCATGGATTTTTACGTCAGCATGCTCAGCCGCATGATGATTTATGGCATAGCCGCTTGCAGTCTCAACCTGATACTCGGTTACGGGGGCCTCGTATCCTTCGGGCATGCGGCCTTTTTGGGGATCGGGGCTTACACGGTGGGCATTTTGATCACCGAAGGCGTCACCAATGGCTGGGTGGGTTTTGCCATCGCCATGGGTTTGTCGGCTTTGGTGGCCGCCATCATCGGTGCGATTTCGCTGCGCACACGGGGTGTCTACTTCATCATGATCACCTTGGCTTTTGCCCAGATGATTTATTACCTGGTCAACTCCATCAAAGCCTATGGGGGTGACGAAGGCTTGAACATCAAGCAGCGCTCTGACTTCGGTCTGGGTCTGGACCTGAAAAACGATGTGACTTTTTACTTCGTGGTCCTGTTCGTTCTGGTGCTGAGCTTGGTGCTGATTTCTCGCATCATGGCTTCGCGCTTTGGCCGTGTGATTTTGGCGATACGCGATGACGATGTGCGCGTCGACGCCATCGGATTTGCGTCTTACCGTTACAAATGGGTGCTGTTTGTCATTGCCGGCACCCTGGGGGGTCTGGCGGGTGCCTTGATGGTCAACCATCAGAACTATGTCAGCCCGAACCTGATGCACTGGACCCAATCGGGCATCCTGATGGTCATGGTCATTCTGGGCGGCGTGGGCACGCTCACGGGCGGTCTGTGGGGTGCACTGGTGCTGCTGATTCTGGAGGATGTGTTGGCCGAATACACCTTGCATTGGCAGTTTTATGTGGGCTGGTTCCTGCTTGCCGTGGTCTTGCTGGCCCCCAAGGGACTGGCGGGCTTGATCCGCCGAAAGTCGACCCGCAAAGGGGGGCACGCATGAACGCCGGGGCCTTGCTTCAGGTGAATGACCTGGTCAAAAATTTTGGTGCCTTGCGGGCCACTGACCACGTCACGCTGGATGTGCAGCCGGGAGAAATCCACGCCTTGATTGGCCCGAATGGGGCGGGCAAGACCAGTCTGATAGCTCAGTTGTCTGGCCACTTGCCAAGCGACAGTGGGCAGATTTTTTTCGATGGGCAGGATGTTACCGCCATGCCCACCCACGCGCGTGTGGGCCGTGGCTTGGCCCGTTCGTTTCAGATCACGCGCTTGTTCAAGTCGTTCACGGTGCTGGACAACGTGGCGCTGTCGGTGCAAGCACGCAGCGGCAACAGCTTTTCTTTCTGGCGTCCGGTGCACTCAGAAAAGGCCTTGACGGCGCAGGCCATGGCTGTGTTGCAGGAGTTGGGTTTGCAGGAGCGGGCGCAGGACCCTGCCAGCGAACTCTCGCACGGCGAGCAGCGAATTTTGGAGCTGGGCCTTGCCGTGGCCACCCAGCCCAAGCTGTTGTTGCTGGACGAGCCCATGGCGGGTGCAGGGCCGGTAGAGTCCGAGCGCATTCTCCAGTTGATTCAAAAGCTGCGCGCCAAGGTGGCCATCTTGTTGATCGAGCACGACATGGACGCCGTGTTTCGCTTGGCCGATCGCATCTCGGTGATGGTCAATGGCGCTTTGATCGCCACCGGCACACCGCAGGCCATTCGGCTCAACCCGCAAGTGGTGGCCGCTTACCTGGGCGAGGAGCACGCATGAGTTTGCTTCAAGTGCGCGATGTGCAAGCCGCTTATGGCGAAAGCCAGGTCTTGTTTGGCTTGGGCTTGAGCCTGCAACCGGGCGAGGTCATGGGCCTGCTGGGCCGCAACGGCATGGGCAAGACCACCTTGATCCGCAGCATTCTGGGGCTCAAGTCGGTCAAGGCGGGTCAGGTTATTTTTGATGGCCAGGACATCACCAACGTGGCGGCCGATCGGGTGGCGCGAATGGGTCTGGCGGTGGTCCCCGAAGGTCGACAAGTCTTTCCCAATTTGTCGGTGGACGAGCACCTGACGGCGTTTGCAAGCAACCGCCACCAAAGCCGCACGCCTTGGACGCCCGCGCGGGTTTATGAACTGTTTCCGCGACTGGCCGAACGCCGGGCCAACATGGGCTCGCAGTTGTCGGGCGGCGAGCAGCAAATGCTGGCCATCGGCCGTGCTTTGGTCACGAATCCGCGCTTGATGATTTTGGACGAGGCCACAGAAGGCTTGGCACCGTTGATCCGGGAAGAGATCTGGCGCTGTTTGCGCTTGCTGCGCGCAGAAGGCCAGACCCTGATTGTGGTCGACAAATACGTCAACCGCTTGGTGGACATTGCCGACCACCATGTGATCCTGGAGCGCGGTCAGGTGGCTTGGGCGGGTAACTCCCAAGCGCTCAAGGACCAGCGCGAGCTGTGGACGCGCTATTTGGGTGTTTGATGAATGTGGGGTGAGCGTTTAAGGCTCAAAAGTTTTTGGCCACCGACCTCACCGCAGTCAGCAGCAGTTGGCTGGCCGGGCTCATTGACCCCTTGCGTCTGCGGGTGATGCCCACCTGCCGAGCCCATTGGTTGCCCGAGGCTTGAAGCGCCTGGAGCTGGCCGGCACGGACTTCCCAGTAAATCAATTCGGCCGGAATGAAGGTCAGGGCGTCGCTTTGCATCACCATGGATTTCATCAGCACGGTGGAGGTGGTTTCGACTTGGGCGCTCGGCGGCTCCAGGCCTTGCGCCACAAAGTAATCGTCAAACGCCAGCCGCTCGAGCTCACGCTTTCGTGGCAGGACCCAGGGGTAAGAGGTGAGCATGTCAGGGGTGACCCTTTTGAGTTGCGTCAGCGGGTGCCCGGTTCGTGCGACCACGGTGGCCGTTTCGGTCAACAGGCGTTCGTGGGACAGGTCCGGGTCGATGGCGCGCGCGGGCACCGAGGACAAGGCGAAATCCACCTCGCCTTGCTTGACCCAGGGCATCAGTGCCTCGTTCAAGCCGTAGAGCACCGTCACCTTGATGTCGGGCTGGTCTTTGGCCAGCGCCTGCAGCGCCAGGGGCAGCAAGCGGGTGGCCTCGGTGGGGCCGCAACCCATCAGCACATGGCCGCGCTGCGCCCCGCGCATGGCCTGGATTTCGCCGACCGCATTGCGCATTTCCGCTTCGATGACTTGACCATGCTGCATCAGGGCCTGGCCAAAAGGGGTCACGCTGACCCCGAATCGCCCGCGCTCGAGCAGTCTCACGCCCAGGGTTTTTTCCAGCGACTTGATGCTCTTGGACAAGGCCGGCTGGGAAATGTCCAGCGATGCGGCGGCTTCGGTCATGTTGCCCAAGCGTGCGGCAGCCAGAAAGAGTTGAACTTTTCGGTAATCCATAACCTATGGTAATGGAAAAAGCATGGCAGGTTGTTGGTCAAGCGCTTGCGCTTTGTTAACTTGAGGGCTGACATCCACCCCGAAGCCTGCCAAGGAGTTTTCATGCAATCGATCGATTTGGCGAACCTGGTTCAACCGGACCGCGTTCATAAGAGTGTCTACACGGATCAAGCGCTGTTTGATCTGGAGATGGAACACATTTTCGAAAAGGCTTGGGTTTACTGTGGCCACGAATCACAGGTCAAAGAGGTCGGTGATTACTTCACCATGCAGATTGGCCGTCAACCGATGGTGATGGTGCGTGACACTGACCGCAGTGTGCGTGTGCTCTACAACCGTTGCCCGCACCGGGGTGTGGAGTTGTGCGGCAACCAAAGCGGCAACACCGGCAAGGGTTTTGTCTGCTCGTACCACGCCTGGAGCTTTCACCTCAATGGCAAAGTTAAGGCCATCCCGCTGGTCAAAGGCTACGACGGCACCCGCATGCACACCGACGATGCCGATTGCAGCATGGTGCCTGCTGCGCGGGTCGACAGTTACCGTGGCTTTGTGTTTGCCAGCCTGGGCAAGGAAGGCCCGAGCCTGATCGACTTTTTGGGCGAGGCAAAAATAGCGTTTGACGACATGTGCGACCGTTCACCCGTGGGCGAGGTGGAAGCCGTACCGGTTTGCCACCGGGTGGTGCAGCATTCAAACTGGAAGTTCTTCATGGAGAACCAACTTGACGCCTTGCACCCATCGGTCACGCACCAGTCCACTGGGGTTTCGGCCCGCCGCGTGGAGCAGCGTCTCAAGAAAGACCAAGGCTCTGCGCCCTTGTTTTTTCATTACCTGTCGACCTTCGCCTCCAGCTTTGACCAATGGGATTCGGTGCAAACGGTCAACTTCAAATATGGCCACGGCATTTTGAAGGCCTACATGGGCCTGCGCCCCACCGATCCGGACACGGTCGAATACGAGGCCTTGATCAAGAAGGCTTATGGCGAAGAAAAGGGCGAAGAGTACCTGGCGCGCAGCATCCACCACGTGTTGATCTATCCCTATTTGTCGGTTCAGTCGCCCTTGCAGCAACTGCGTTGCTTGCGCCCAATGGCCCCCAACAAGACGCTGTCCGAGATCTGGCATTTCCGCCTCAAAGGCGTGCCCGAGGCGATTTACGAGCGTTCGCTGTGGTATTTCAACTTGGTCAACTCGCCCGCCACCATGATCAACGCAGACGATCTGGAAAATTGGACCAAGGGCCAGCTGGGTCTGGAGTCTAAAGGCGGCGAATGGGTGAGCTTTCACCGCAACTACGGGGGCGATACCGAAAAAGATGGCGTTCTTTACTCAAACAACGGCACCAGCGAAGTGGTGATGCGCAACCAGTTCATCGCCTGGGAGTCGTACATCCGCGCCGCCATTCAACCCAAGGCCACGGCCTGAACAGGAGTCATGATTCATGCAACCCAAAGAAGTCAAAGACGCCCTGGGCACGGGTGTGGTGATCGAAGCCATCCAGTCCATGTCGGGCGCCGAATCCATTGCGCCGGACCACATGGGGCGCGGGCGCATGCCCAGCCAGGGCTATATCCCCAAAGCCATCCCGGTCGATGCCGGTTTGCTACGGCAGGTCGAAGAATTGTTGTTTCACCAAGCCGCCTTACTCGACAACAAGGCCTGGGGCGAGTGGGCCGAATTGTTCAGTGAGGACGGGGTGTATTGGATGCCCTCGACCCCGCTGCAAACCGACTGGCGGCGCGAGGCTTCCATCTTTGCAGAAGACCGTTTGCTGATGGAGGTGCGCATGGGCCGATTGCTGCACCCCAATGCCTGGTCGCAAGCGGCGCAGTGGGGTACCAATCACCTGGTCGGCAACATCGTGATCGAGGCGGCCACGCCCACCACCATGGAGGTGTATTCGCGCTTTCAGATGATGGAAATGCGCCGTGACCAAGTGCGTCACTTCGGCGGCAGTTACCGCCACACTCTGGTCAAACAGGGTGAAGACTGGAAGATCAAGTTGCAGCGCGTGGACATGACCAATGGCCAAGCCGCTTATGACTATGTGATTCAGGCTTGGGTGTAAGCAAGCGGACTGGGACACACAGCCGTGGAGACCTGCACCTGACTCAAGTTCGGGCGGTTTCACGGCCGGCAATGACACCGCCGCCCAGGCACACCTCGCCGTCGTACAGCACGGCGCTTTGGCCGGGCGTGACGGCCCACTGGTCTTGTGCAAAGTCCAGTTCGAATCCCAGTTCAGAGCCCACTTGACCTTCGGCCATGGGCAGGGGGAGGTAGCTGCAGGGTGCATCGGCTTGCCGGTAGCGCGTCTTGGCCGCATAGGTCCCGGGCGCAGGGGCCTGGCCTGCGCACCAACTCACATCGGTGGCATGCAGTTGCGGTGACAACAACCACGGGTGGTCGTGGCCTTGCACCACCCACAAGGTGTTGTTGGGGATGTCCTTGCGAGCGACAAACCAGGGTGTGTGCTCGCCCGCGCCGCGCAAGCCGCGCGCCTGCAGGGCCTTCATGTCGTCACCTTTGGCCTTGATGCCACCAATGCCCAAACCTTGACGTTGGCCCAGGGTGTAAAAACTCAGACCTACATGTCTGCCAATGGTGCGGCCTGTGGGATCCTTGATCGGGCCCGGCTCCTTGCTGATGTAACGATTTAGAAAATCGCGGAAGGGCCGCTCGCCAATGAAGCAGATGCCTGTGGAGTCTTTCTTTTTGGCGTTGGGCAAACCGATCTCCTCGGCGATGCGGCGCACCTCGGTTTTGTGCAACTCGCCCACCGGGAACAGGGTTTTGGATAGCTGTGCCTGGTTCAGGCGGTGCAAAAAGTAGCTTTGGTCTTTTCCGGGGTCAAGGCCCTTGAGCAGTTCAAACAGACCACTGGCCGTGTTCTGTCGCACACGGGCATAGTGGCCGGTGGCGATTTTTTCGGCCCCCAGTCGCATGGCGTGGTCCAAAAATGATTTGAATTTGATCTCGGCGTTGCACAGGATGTCCGGGTTGGGCGTGCGCCCGGCTTGGTATTCGCGGACAAACTCGGAAAAAACACGGTCCTTGTAGTCGGCTGCAAAATTGACGTGTTCGATCTCTATGCCCATCACATCGGCCACGGCGGCGGCATCGACGAAGTCAACGTTGGATGAGCAGTATTCGCTGTCATCGTCGTCTTCCCAGTTTTTCATGAAGATGCCAATCACCTCGTGGCCTTGCTGTTTGAGCAGGTGGGCGGTGACGGCTGAATCGACGCCGCCGGACAAGCCGACGACCACGCGTGAAAAGTGTGACATGACCGAATTATCCAGCGCACTGTGCCACGGTCAGCGGTTGGCGAAAATTTATAATACGTGACCAGTTTAAATTCATGTCCTTGCATTGCACATGGTGCCTCCCCATTCGAACTTTCTTGCGCGACTCGGCGCGAGGCCTGTTCATCGTGACCCACAGTGGCCTGGCCATGGTGGGCCTGAGCGCGGCTGCCTTGGTCGTGGCGTTGTGGTGGCAGCCCCATTGGTTAAGCCAGGCTGAAGGGGCGCTTTTCGATTGGTTGCGCGATCGCCAGGTGTTGCTGTCTTGGTTGCCTGAAAACACTGCCGAGCGCGCCACCGCGGTCGACTTGAAGGCCTTGCCCAAGTCGCAGGCGGCCGTGGCTGAGTGGTTAGGTCGCAAATACAAAGTGGCCCCAGAGCCTTTGGCCGCGCTGGTAGCTGAGTCCTACTTGCTGTCCAAAAAGACCAAACTGCCGCCCCATCTGATCTTGGCAGTGATGGCCATCGAATCCAATTTCCACCCTTACGTGCAAAGCCATGCCGGTGCAGAAGGGTTGATGCAAGTGGTCACCGGCATTCACGCCCAACGCTACGAAGCCTATGGTGGCAAATTGGCCGCCTTTGACCCGATCAGCAATTTACGGGTCGGTGTGGGCGTGCTGTCGGATGCCATCAAACTTCGAGGCGGCTCCATCGAAGACGGTCTCAAGTTTTATCTGGGGGGCTACGAACTGACCGAAGACGGTGGCTATGTGGCCAAGGTTCTGGCGGAGCAGGCTTTTCTTGATCAGGTGGCTGCAGGCGTCAACGTGCCGGTACAGTGAGTCAAATGGGGTCAATGTTGTATAAAACTGACCAGGTCCCGGTACAGAGCAATGAGGCGGATCAACCCGTGCGCGCAAAAAATACCAGGCGCATCACCCCGCCGGTGCCAATCACCACCCAGCGCATAGTCAAGCGTTTGGCCAGTCGGGGCTCATGTCGACAGAGGGGGTAAATCGGCCACGGCCGGGTCGGTGTGGATTACACCCAGTGGAAAGCGTTGTCCGGCCAGGTGGTCTTCGATGCAGCGCAAGACCAAGGGGCTGCGGTGGCGCTCGGCGCTGGCTCGCACTTCTTCGGGAGTCATCCACAGCGTGCGCACAATGCCCTCGTCCAGACTCAGATGGGGCTGCAGTTCGCCAATGTCGCCGCAAAATGCCATGCGTACGTAGGTAATGTCTTCGCCCGTCGCCGGACGCTGAAAGCGTGAGAGGTAAATGCCCACCAAAGCGGTGGGCGTGAACGGCTGGGCCGTTTCCTCCAACGCTTCGCGAGCGCAAGCTTGCGCAGGCGATTCGCCCGGGTCCAGGTGTCCAGCCGGGTTGTTCAGGCGCAAGCCCTCTTGGGTGTGTTCTTCGATCAACAGGTAGTGGCCATCGCGCTCGATGATGGCGGCCACGGTGACATTGGGTTTCCAGCGAGTGTCCATGTCCCAGATTATCGTTGCGCCAAATAGTCAAAATGCTCTGAATCTCCACTTTGGCACCAAAAAGGTGCCCGGGTGGGCCAATTCAGCCCTTTGTATAAGTGGTTGCTCATGTTTATGGCCCTGACGGCCCCAGCACACTTTGTGAAGGACTTGCTTTGGGCTCGAATGGATCGACTTCGGTTAAGCTTTGACATTGGCATTTTTTTTGTGGATTGAGTGAGGAGACAGACATGCAGACAGGCGATAACGCCCCCACGCCCCAGCGCATTGGCGTGCCCAAAGAGATTTTCCCCGGCGAAAAACGGGTGGCCACGGTCCCCGATGCGGTGACCAAGCTGGCCAAACTCGGCTTTGCTGTGGTCGTGGAACAAGGCGCGGGCGAGCTGGCCGACCTGTCGGACGCAGCCTTTGTCGAAGCCGGTGCCACCATTGCCCCCAACGCCGCTGCGCTTTGGAGCGGCAGCGACATCGTCTTTAAGGTGCGTGCCCCCACGCCTGATGAAGTGGCGCTGATGCACGAAGGTCAAACGGTGATCGGCTTTCTGTGGCCCGCGCAAAACCCCGATTTGATGCAGCAACTGGCGGCCAAAAAAGTCACCGCGCTGTCGATTGACGCACTGCCCCGCACATTGAGCCGCGCCCAAAAGATGGACGCGCTGACTTCAATGGCCGGCGTCAGCGGCTACCGTGCGGTGGTCGAGTCGGCCAATGCGTTTGGCCGCTTCTTCAACGGCCAAATCACGGCCGCGGGCAAAGTCCCTCCTGCCAAGGTGTTCATCGCCGGTGCCGGTGTGGCCGGTTTGGCCGCCATTGGCGCAGCCGCCAGCCTGGGCGCCATCGTGCGCGCCAACGACACCCGTGCTGAAGTGGCCGACCAGGTGGTCTCGCTGGGCGGTGAATTCGTCAAAGTGGACTATGAAGAAGAAGGCTCGGGCGGCGGCGGTTACGCCAAAGTCATGAGCGAAGGCTTTCAAGCCGCGCAGCGCGAGATGTACGCCAAACAAGCCAAAGAGTGCGACATCATCATCACCACCGCGCTGATTCCCGGCAAACCCGCGCCTAAGCTGATCACGGCCGAGATGGTGCAAAGCATGAAGCCCGGCAGCGTGATCGTTGACATGGCCGCAGAACAAGGTGGTAACTGCGAACTGACTGAGCCCGGCAAGGCCGTGGTGAAGCACGGCGTGACGATTGTGGGCTACACCGACCTGGCGTCGCGCATGGCGCGCCAGTCTTCCACGCTCTACGGTACCAATTTGTTCCGCTTGGCGGAAGAACTGTGCAAAACCAAAGACGGCGTGATCAACGTCAACATGGAAGATGACGCGATTCGGGGCCTGACGGTCATCAAGGATGGTGAAATCACCTGGCCTGCGCCGCCATTGGTGGTGGCCCCCAAGCCCGCACCCAAGCCTGCCGCTGCCCCCACCGCCAAAAAAGGTCACGGTCACGGCGAGCCCTCGGGCCCCATGCCAGTGGGCCAGTTGTTGATCGTGTCGGCGGTCGCCGCTGTGCTGTTGGTGCTGGTGGGCGCGTATGCGCCAGCGGCCTTCCTGTCGCACTTCACGGTGTTTGTGCTGGCCTGCTTTGTGGGCTACATGGTGGTCTGGAACGTCAAGCCCGCGCTGCACACCCCGCTCATGAGTGTGACCAACGCGATCAGCTCCATCATCGCCATCGGCGCGCTGGTGCAGATCTCGCCCATGGCCGCAGCCGGACGCCCCAACACCCTGATCGGCATCCTCGCCGCTTTGGCCTTGGTGCTCACGGCCATCAACATGTTTGGCGGCTTTGCCGTCACCCAGCGCATGCTGGCGATGTTCCGAAAATAATGATTTCGGGGACAGATCTTTAGCTCTGTCCCCGACTGATTAAGACTTTGGGGACGGATCTTTAGCTCTGTCCCCGACCGATTGATAAAAGAGACCCTTATGAACTCAAGTCTGGCCACGGTCGCCTACATCGGCGCAACCATTCTCTTCATCCTCAGCCTGGGCGGTTTGTCCAACCAGGAAACCGCTCGGCGCGGCAACCTCTACGGCATGATCGGCATGAGCCTGGCCGTGCTGGCCACCATTTTTGGCCCACAAGTCACGGCCGAGGGCATCCCCATGATCTTGGGCTCCGTGCTGGTGGGCGCAATCATTGGCCTTTATGCCGCGCGCAAAGTGCAGATGACGCAAATGCCCGAACTCGTGGCGCTCATGCACAGCATGGTTGGCATGGCGGCGGCGCTGGTCGGTTACGCCACCTATGTAGACCCCGAAGCTTCCAAGAATTTGGAAGGCGCTGCGCACGCGATTCACGCGGGTGAAATTTACATTGGCATCTTCATTGGTGCCGTGACCTTCTCCGGCTCGGTGGCGGCGTTTGGCAAGTTGTCTGGTCGCATCGGGGGCAGCCCCCTGTTGTTGCCCGGCCGCCATTGGCTCAACCTGGCGGGTTTGATTGCGGTGATTTATTTTGGCCGTGAATTCATGAACGCCCATACGGTGCAAGACGGCATGCTGCCCTTGATCATCATGACCGCCATCGCCTTGCTGTTTGGCATCCACATGGTCATGGCCATTGGTGGCGCTGACATGCCGGTGGTGGTGTCCATGCTCAACAGCTACTCCGGTTGGGCCGCTGCGGCCACCGGCTTCATGTTGAGCAACGACTTGCTGATCGTGATCGGTGCCTTGGTCGGTTCAAGCGGAGCGATCTTGTCCTACATCATGTGCAACGCCATGAACCGCAGCTTCATCAGCGTGATCGCTGGGGGCTTTGGAACCACGGCCGCAGCGCCCAAACCGAAGGGCGAAGCGGCCGAGCCGGTGGGCGAGGTCAGCCCCATCTTGGCCGTTGAGACCGCGGAGCTGCTGCGTGACGCCAAAAACGTGATCGTGGTGCCAGGCTACGGGATGGCTGTAGCGCAGGCCCAGCACACGGTGTTTGAAATCACCAAACAATTGCGCGACAAAGGCGTTAACGTGCGCTTTGGCATCCACCCCGTGGCGGGCCGCATGCCGGGCCACATGAACGTCCTGTTGGCCGAGGCCAAGGTGCCCTATGACATCGTGTTCGAGATGGACGAACTCAACGACGATTTCCCGGACACCGATGTGGCCATCGTCATTGGTGCCAACGACATCGTGAACCCAGCTGCGCAGGATGACCCAACCAGCCCAATCGCCGGCATGCCGGTGCTCGAAGTCTGGAAGGCCCGCACCAGCATCGTCATGAAGCGTTCCATGGCCAGCGGCTACGCCGGCGTGGACAATCCGCTGTTTTACAAAGAGAACAACCGCATGCTGTTTGGCGATGCCAAGAAGATGCTGGACGAGGTGCTGATGGCCTTGAAGGCTTGATGCTGCCTTTGCACTTTGCATAAGGGCCCCTGTGGCCCTTTTTTCTGATGGGAGTTTGGGTCTAAAAGGATTCGCCCTTGCCTGAACCGGCCATGTTCACGACGCAAGCATACGATCCGGTCTTTTCCTTGGTGTCCGTTGTCGCGGTTTCATTGGTTTTTATGCAGGGCTCTTTCATCGTGCAAAGTGGGGTGCCAAGAGGTCATGCCCCTTGCTTGTAAGCTGCGGGGAATCCAGCATCAACAAGAGTCAGTTTGACGTCAGGAGTGCGGTAGACTGGCTAAAGGAGAACCTCACATGAACCTGAACCCCGTTTGGCTTAAGAGCTACCCCGAAGGCGTCCCGGCCGACATCGACCCCACTCAATACAGTTCGCTGGTGGGCTTGCTCGAAGAGAGTTTTTCCAAATACGCCGATCGCACTGCCTACAGCTTCATGGGCAAAGAGATGAGCTTTGCCCAAGCCGACCAGGAAAGCTTGGGTCTGGCGGCTTATTTGCAATCGTTGGGCCTGAGCAAAGGCGATCGCGTCGCAGTCATGATGCCCAACGTGCCGCAGTATCCGGTGGCGGTAGCGGCCATTTTGCGTGCCGGTTTGGTGGTGGTCAATGTCAACCCGTTGTACACCGCTCGTGAACTGGAGCACCAGCTCAAGGACTCGGGGGCCAAGGCGATTGTCATCATCGAGAACTTTGCCGCCACCCTCGAAAAGTGCATCGCACAAACCCCGGTTCAGCATGTGATTTTGGCTGCCATGGGTGACCGGCTGGGCTTGCTCAAGGGCGGCTTGGTGAATTACGTGGTGCGCAACGTCAAGAAAATGGTGCCTGCTTTTCGCCTGCCCCAGGCGGTGCGCTTCAATGATGCTTTGTCCAAAGGGCGTCAACAAGCCTTTCGCAAGCCCGAGCTGACAGCCGATGACATCGCGGTGCTGCAGTACACAGGCGGCACCACCGGCGTGTCCAAAGGTGCGGTACTGCTGCACAGCAACGTCATTGCCAACGTTTTGCAGTCTGAGGCCTGGAACGCGCCCGTCATGAAGCGCATCCCGGCAGGCGAGCAGCCCACCAGTGTGTGTGCTTTGCCGCTGTACCACATCTTCGCTTTCACGGTGAACATGATGCTGGGTCTGCGCATGGGCGGCAAGACCATCCTGATTCCCAATCCGCGTGATCTGCCCGCGGTGCTCAAGGAGTTGTCCAAGCACACCTTTCACAGCTTCCCGGCCGTGAACACCTTGTTCAATGGCTTGGCTAACCACCCAGACTTCAACACGGTTAACTGGTCCAACCTGAAAGTGTCTTTGGGCGGCGGCACGGCTGTCACGCCCAACGTGGCCAAACTCTGGCTGGAGAAAACCGGCTGTCCCATTTGCGAAGGTTATGGCTTGTCCGAGACCAGTCCATCGGCCAGTTGCAACCCGACCACCAGCACCGAGTTCACCGGCACCATCGGCGTACCCTTACCCGGGACCTGGATGAAGCTGCTGGACGACGACGGGCAGGAAGTGACCGAAGTGGGGCAGCCCGGCGAGATCGCCATCAAAGGCCCTCAGGTGATGGCCGGTTACTGGCAGCGCCCGGATGAAACAGCCAAGGTCATGACCGCCGACGGCTACTTCAAGTCGGGCGACGTCGGCATTGTGGATGCGCGGGGATTCTTCAAAATTGTTGACCGCAAGAAAGACATGATTCTGGTCAGTGGCTTCAACGTCTACCCCAACGAGGTCGAGGAAGTCGCTTCGGCTTGTCCGGGTGTGCTGGAATGCGCGGCCATTGGTGTGCCCGACGAGAAAACCGGTGAGACCGTTAAGCTGGTGGTGGTCAAGAAAGACCCTGCCTTGACCGCTGAGCAAATCATGGCCTATTGCCGAGAGAACATGACCGCTTACAAGCAGCCTCGGGTGATCGAGTTCCGCTCCGAGTTGCCCAAAACGCCTGTGGGCAAAATCTTGCGGCGCGAGTTGCGCGATAAAGCTTGATGTTGCGCTGCCCGGATGCGCCGGGGCTGAGTTTGGCGGTCACAAGTTTTCTTGTGGCCGTTTTCAATTTGTCGCCGATTTCTGACGCACAGAACAAAGGATGATCCATGGCGGTGATCGGCATCATGAGTGCTCTGCACGAAGAATTGTCAGCTGTGTTGGCCGATATGCCCGAAGAGCAGCGGGTGGCGGTGGCGGGGCGCGACTTCTGGCTGGGTCACTGGCAAGGCCATGCGGTCGTGGCGGTGCTCTCGCGCGTCGGTAAAGTGGCGGCGGCCACCACCGCCGCGGTGATGCTGGAGCGCTTTGGGGTGGATGCGCTGGTGTTCACCGGCGCGGCGGGTGGACTGGGTCCGGGGGTGCGCGTGGGCGATGTGGTGGTGGCCACCGGCTTAATTCAGCACGACATGGATGCTTCGCCACTTTTTCCACGGCACGAGGTACCGCTGTATGGTCGGGCTCTTTTTGAGGCCGATACCGCTTTGTCATTGCAATTGACTGAGGCCGCCCAGCAGGTGCTGCAGGCGGCTGAGCGGCATTTGGGCCCTGACACCTTGGCCCAGTTTCAGCTGAGTTCGCCCAAGGTGCACCAGGGCTTGATCGTCAGCGGTGACCGTTTTGTCTCGACCAGCGCCGAAAGTCAGGCGCTTCGCGAATCATTGCCAGAGGCTTTGGCGGTGGAGATGGAGGGCGCGGCAGTGGCGCAGGTGTGCTTGGACTATGGTGTGCCGTTTGCGGCTGTGCGCACCATCTCAGACCGCGCAGACGACACGGCGCACACCGATTTCAATCGATTCATTCGTGAGGTGGCAAGCCGTTACAGCCGGGCCATTTTGTCGCAGTGGTTGGCTAAACGCACACCCGCTTGAGTGGGCGTTATTTGAGCCAACCGCGCCTGCGGAAATACCACATGGGCACCACGGCGCTGGCCGCCATCAGCGCCAGGGCGTAGGGGTAGCCCCATTTCTGAGACAACTCGGGCATGTACTGGAAGTTCATGCCGTACAAGCTGGCGATCAAGGTGGGCGGCAGAAGCGCCACGCTGGCCACCGAGAAGATCTTGATGATTTTGTTCTGGTTGATGTTGATGAAACCGACGGTGGCGTCCATCAAGAAGTTGATCTTGTCGAATAAAAATGCCGTGTGCGAGTCGAGCGAGTCGATGTCGCGCATGATCTGTCGTGCGTCTTCAAACTGTTCGGCGTTCAGCATTTTGGAGCGCATCATGAAACTCAGGGCGCGGCGCGTGTCCATTACATTGCGGCGGATGCGGCCGTTCATGTCTTCTTGCCGTGCAATCGCGCCCAGCACTTCACTGGCCATGGCGTCTGTCACATCGCCCGACAGCACGGTGTTCCCCACTTTTTCGAGCTGGTCGTAAATGCCTTCGAGTGTGTCGGCTGAGTATTCGGCGTCGGCGTCAAACAGTTTGAGCAGCACATCCTTGGCGTCTTCGATCAGTCCGGGTGCCCGCCGTGCACGCATGCGCAATAGGCGAAACACCGGTACGTCCTCGTCGTGGATGGAGAACAGCACGCCCTGGCTCTTCAGGTCGGCGTTGTGCTGGTTCAAGATGAAAGCGCAGCGCACAGTGCGGGGCTCGTCATCGTCGGCGATCAAGAAGTCCGAGCGGATGTGCAACTCGCCGTTGTCCTCTTCGTAAAACCGGGCGGACTCTTCGATGTCCTCGTCCATCGCGTCTTCGGGGATGGAAAGACCAAAGTATTGTTTGATCCAGCGTTTTTCTTCCAGCGTGGGGGACTCCAGGTCAACCCAGATGGGCTGAAAACGGGAGAGTTCTTCCAGCGACTCGATCTCTTCTTGAAAGAGTCGACCGTTGACGAGGGTGAAGATGTTGAGCATGGCGAATCCGAAAAATGGCCAGGTGCCAAAGGTTCAAAGGGGCGGCGAAGGGGTATTTCTGCAGCTTTCGAACGATGGGCTCATGCTCAAGGCGTTCGAAAGCTACCGACTCGGGGTAGTTTCCACGGCAATGTGTCTCCAGAATGAATCGGCGGATTATCGCACCGGATTTTCCAATGAGGGGCTTAGAAAAGACAGGATTTCATCGGCGCGGGCCTGCACGTCGGCTTGACCCAGGGCCAGCAGCGCCGCGATGAAGCCCGGCTCGAACAGCAAATAACTGGCCAGCGCTGCACCACTGCCGCGCAGGGCGCCCAGCCCCTCCAGCACCCGAAGAATGGGCCGGGGCAGCGCATGGGCGTGGTCTTGTGCCAAGGCGTCGAGCGAGGCGCTGGGCTGCAGTGTCAAGACCTGAACCGGGCGCAGGGGCAGGCCAGCGCGGATCGCCTCGGGCAGGTGTTCCAGGGCCTGGTTGATGCGTTCGATCTGCTCCACATCGGCCTCAAGGGTGTCGTGGAAGACGCTGGCCATGGCGTGGCCAGCGATGGTGCCCAAGGAGGGGCGTCCTGCGGTGCGGGCTGAACCCACCAGGCTGGCGCGTGGCGGTTGGCTCACGCCAATCGCCAAAATCCGGTCGGCCCCAAGTTGCACCGCCGAGGACAAGGGCGAGATCTGGCGCATCGAGCCGTCTCCGAAAAACTCCATGCCGCCGTCCACCCACAGGGGCGTAGACGGAAAAATGAAGGGGATGGCGCTGGACGCCATCAGGTGTTCGATGGTGATGGGTTGCTGTTCGGCGCGACGGCCCGGGCGACTCCATGGGATGGGCTGGCCGTCACGGGTTTGGCAAAACGTCCAATGAATTCCGCTGGAATAACTGGAAGCGGTGACCGCCAAGGCCTGCAGTACGCCGTGGTGCAAGGCCGTGTCGATCCGATCTAGGGCAATCGCCCGGTGCAAGGTGTTGACCAAGGCCAGGCTGTCCATCGCGGCGGCATGTGCGCGGGCAGAACGCAGCAAACCCAAAGCGGTGGCCCATCGACTGAACTTGTCCAGCGGGGTCTGGGGCAAGCGGTAAACCGCTTCCGTGCGGATACCGGTCCAGAAATGGGCCAATTCGTCCAGTCCTGCCAAGCCATCCATGGCCTTGCTGGCCAAAAATGTAGCGTTCAAGGCGCCGGCCGAGGTCCCCGCCAGCACCTGGAACGGGAAGGCTTTTGAAGAGCCAGCCTGGTGGCTCAACAACTGGCCAATGGCCTGCAGCGCCCCCGCTTGGTAAGCGGTTCGCGCACCGCCGCCCATCAGAACCAGCCCCAGCATGGGGTGCCCAGGCGCAGACAGGCGGGCTGCAGGGGGTGACATTGGCCGCGCGGGCGTCAAGGGGTCAATGGGCATGTGAGGAGGGAGTGCGGGTGTGGCTGGCCGGGGTGTTAGATTCAGTCCATTCTTCAGTATTGTTCCATGACCACCCCCCACTTGACTCCGCGCCGTGAGCGCTGGCTGCTTTTCACGCTGGCCGGCATCCAGTTCACCCATATCCTCGACTTCATGATCATGATGCCGCTGGGGCCGCAGTTCACGGCTTTGTTCGGCATCAGCAACGCCCAGTTTGGGTTGCTGGTCTCGGCCTACACCTTGTCGGCGGGCTTTTCGGGTTTGATGGCGGCCACCTACATTGACCGTTTCAGCCGCAAGCAGTTGCTGCTAGGCATGTACAGCTTGTTTGGGTTGGCCACGCTCGCTTGCGCCTTGGCGCCCGACTATGTCTGGTTGATGGTGGCGCGTGTAGCCGCAGGTTTATTTGGCGGCGTCTTGTCGGCCCTGTCGCAGACCATCGTGGCCGATGTGATCCCCTTTGAGCGCCGGGGCCGTGCCATGAGTGTGGTGATGACCTCGTTTTCCGTGTCCACCGTGGCGGGTGTGCCGTTGGGTTTGTTTTTGGCAGCGCATTTCAACTGGCATGCGCCTTTTGTCGGCATCGCTGTGCTGGTGGGCCTGCTGGCGCTGGGGGCCTGGCAAACCTTGCCCCGGTTGGATGCGCACTTGCACCACCCCGAGAGGGTGAGCGTTTGGCGCGGCATCGGCCAGGTGCTGGCCGAGCCCAACCACCTCAAGGCGTTTGCCGTGTCGGGCCTGATGATGTTCGCAGCGTTTTCCGTCATTCCGTACATCACCATTTACCTGCAGTCTAACGCGGGCATGCAGGCCGCTGAGGTGCCCTGGATCTACCTGTGCGGCGGCTTGGCAACCTTGTTGAGCGCGCGCTATTTTGGCCGACTGACTGACCGGGTTGGCAAGGTCCAAATGTTCCAGCGCCTGGCATTGGCGGTGACCGTGCCCTTGATGGCCACCACACTCTCGCAAGGGCTGCCCCTTTGGGGCTTGCTGGCCATATCAACGCTGTTCTTCACCCTGATGAGCGGCCGCATGATTCCCGGCATGGCGATGATTTCTTCGGCTGTCGAGCCACGTTTGCGCGGCACTTTCATGACCCTGAACTCGGCCGTGCAGTCGGCCTCGATGGGCTTGGCGGCCTTGGTGGCGGGGCTGATCATCGGGCGCGATCCGCAAGGGCAGCTCACGTTGTATTGGGTGGCTGGCTTGCTGGGGGTTTTGGCCAGTGTGCTCAGCGTCTGGTTGGCCGGGCATTTGCGCCTGCATGGGGCTCCTGCGCCGGCTGTTGGCTGATTTACAGGGAATGCTTGGTTGACTGCAGGAAGTTGAGACGGTGAGTCGTTCTTGCTTCCAAACCGGACGATAGCACTGAAATGGCGCGTTGGGAACAAAAGCGGTGGGCTTTACAGGTTTAGTTTTAGACGTATTGCTTTTCCATTTTTGGGGGCGCATAGTGGGGTTGAGCCACCCCGAAAAGGTGGTTTCAGAGTCCCGCATCAGCGGGGCTTTCCCCTACCCTGAATCTATGGAGGCGACGATTATGAATTTAACCATCAGCGGGCACCATTTGGAAGTGACCCCGGCTTTGCGCCAGTACGTCACGGGGAAACTTGACCGCATCACTCGGCATTTTGATCAGGTGGTCGATGTCAAAGTGCTGCTGACCGTCGAAAAGATGAAGGAAAAGGAAAAGCGCCAACGCGCAGAGTGCAACATCCACGTCAAAGGCAATGACCTGTTTGCTGAAAGCGCTCACGAAGACCTGTACGCTGCGGTGGACGATCTGGTGGACAAACTCGATCGTCAAGTGGTCAAACACAAGAACCGCATGACGGACCACCACCACAGTGCGCCCAAGCGCATGATGTGATCTCTCCATTTTTCTCACCGGGGCCGCAGCAAGCGGCCCTTTTTTCGCGACCTTGGTGCCCCAAGGCGCCGCTTGCTGAGTCCCATTCAGGTCAGCAACAAAGCATGATTGTGGATCGGGTGCATAATTCTGCCTCGACCATGAACCGACTCTCATCCATATTGCCTGTTGCCCAAGTTCTTGTGGGGGTGGAAGCCACCAGCAAGAAACGTGCATTCGAAGAAGCCGGACTTCTCTTTGAGAATCTGCACGGCTTGTCGCGTGCCCTGGTCACCGACAGCCTGTTTGCCCGGGAGCGTTTGGGCTCCACTGGCCTTGGGCACGGTGTGGCCATCCCGCACGGTCGCATCAAGGGACTCAAAGCCCCGATGGCCGCCGTGTTTCAGTTGGCCCAGCCCATTGGTTTCGATGCACCGGACGAGCAACCGGTCAACTTGCTGATCTTTTTGCTGGTTCCCGAGGCGGCGACCCAAAAGCATCTGGAAATTTTGTCCGAGATTGCCGAGTTGCTCAGCGACACCGCTTTGCGCGAAAGCATCAAAAGCAGCACGGCCCAGGCAGCTCTGCACCAGTTGATCGCCCAGTGGCAATCGGCTCAAACCGCCTGATCCCTTTTTGATATCCTGCAGGCGATGAAGCCCTCCGTCATCAGCGCCGATGTTCTCTTTGAGGACCACCGCCAACAACTCAGGTGGCAGTGGCAAGCGGGCTTGGGTGCATCGGAAAGGCGCTTTGACGAGGTCGCCGTGCGCCAGGCCCGTTCCGGCGCGGATCTGGTGGGTTATCTCAATTACATCCATCCTTACCGCGTCCAGATTTTGGGGCCGCGCGAAGTCACTTACTTGACGAATGGCACGCCTGACGACTGCTCGCGGCGCATCGCGCGCATCGTGACGCTGGAGCCACCGGTGCTGGTGCTGGCCGACGGTCAAACTGCGCCCGAAGCCTTGTTGGCCATGTGCGAGCGGGCGCAAATTCCAATGTTTGCCACTCAGCAGTCATCGGCCTTCGTGATCGATGTGTTGCGTGCTTATTTATCCAAACACTTTGCCGATCGCATCACCATGCACGGCGTGTTCATGGACATTTTGGGCATGGGTGTATTGATCACGGGTGAGTCAGGTCTGGGGAAAAGCGAGTTGGGCCTGGAATTGATCTCTCGTGGCAATGGCCTGGTGGCAGACGATGCGGTCGATCTGTACCGCATCAACCAGACCACCATCGAAGCGCGTTGCCCAGATCTGCTGCAAAACCTGCTTGAAGTGCGCGGCATTGGCCTTTTGGACATCCGAGCCATTTTTGGCGAGACGGCTGTGCGCCGAAAAATGCGGCTGAAACTCATCGTTCACCTGGTGCGGCGTGAAACCCTGGAGCGCGATTACGAGCGCTTGCCTTCCGAGCCCTTGCGGCAAGACGTGCTGGGCATACCGGTTCAAAAGGTGGTGATCCAGGTCATGGCCGGGCGCAACATTGCAGTGTTGGTGGAGGCGGCTGTGCGCAACACCATTTTGCAAATGCGTGGCATCGACACTTACCAGGACTTCATTGAACGGCAGCGCCGCGCCATGGGCTGAAAGCGGCGGGCAGGCGCTTTTCTAGCGGGCGTTACGGTGCGGGCAGGGCTGTTGCGTGCAGTGGGCGTAAAGGCTCAGCGCATGGTCGGCGATCACAAAGCCCTTGGCCTGGGCCACAGCTTGCTGGCGCGACTCGATTTCCGCGTCATAAAACTCTTCCACCCTGCCGCAGTCCAGACATACCATGTGGTCGTGGTGCTGCCCTTCGTTGAGCTCGTAAACCGCTTTGCCACTTTCGAAGTGGTTGCGGCTGAGGATGCCCGCTTGCTCGAACTGGGTCAGCACCCGATAAACGGTGGCCAGGCCAATGTCAGCGTTTTCCATGAGGAGTTGACGAAACACATCCTCAGCCGTCATGTGGCGCATCAAGCCGTTTTGAAAAACCTCCAGGATTTTCAGGCGCGGCAAGGTGGCTTTGAGGCCGTTGTTTTTCAGTTCGTCGATCTGGCTCATGGGCTGTGTGGGTGGGGTTGCCAGTGGCGGTCCTGCGGCAAGGCTACCGCTACAATGACCTGATCATATCGGCACACCCTCAACCATGACAGCTTCCCTGACTTTCCGTCTTTCCGTCCATGGCCTGGCAGCCCTCTTGCTGGGTGCGAGCCTGGTCGGTTGTGGCAGCGTGACCAGTTCCGTGAGTCGCGACACCTTCAAGCCCTTTGTGCCCGAGATCGTGCAAGGCAATTTCGTTTCCAACGAGCAGCGCCAAGCTTTGCGCCCCGGCATGGCGCGCGCGCAGGTGCGCGAGATCCTGGGCACCCCCTTGATCGCCAGTTTGTTCCATGCCAACCGATGGGACTACGCCTTCAGCATCCAGCGCCAGGGGGTGCCCGCGCAAAATTTCAGGCTCACGGTTTACTTCAAGGGCGATGTGCTCGAACAAGTCGACAGCGATGTGCTGCCCAGTGAGTCCGAATTTGCCGGACGCCTCGTTCGGCCCCGGCCGGTAGGCAAACTCCCCCCCCTGCAAGCCAGTGAAGAAGATTTGAAGAAATTCACCCCGGCCTCGACTTCTTCTTCCCGCGCCGATGCGCCCTCAGCGGCCACCACGCCTGCGGCTTTGCCGCGCAGCTACCCGCCTTTGGAGCCGGCCGTACGTTGAACGCCCAGCGCTGGTTGCCCTCGATGGGGTGCCAGCAGCAGAGCCCTTTTTGGAACGAGCTCTTCATTTTTTCCCATTCAAGCCATGACCTCAACGAACCTCTTGCCCATCTCTGTCGCTGGCGCGTCCGGCCGCATGGGGCACATGCTGATCGAAGCCATTTTGGCCACCGACGATTGCCGCCTCGCGGGGGCACTGGACATTGCGGCCAGCCCAGCGCTTGGGCAAGACGCCGGGGCAGCGCTGGGCCGAGTCACGGGCACCGCAGTCACCGCCGATTTGCATGCGGGCCTGCAAGGCGCATCCTGCCTGATTGATTTCACTCGTCCCGAGGGCACGCTGGCCCACCTCAAAGTCTGTCGTGAGCTGGGCGTCAAGGCCGTCATTGGCACCACGGGCTTTACCGATGCACAAAAAGCCGAGATCGCCGAGATCGCCCAGGACATCGCCATCGTTATGGCCCCGAACATGAGTGTGGGCGTCAACGTCACTCTCAAGCTTCTGCAAATGGCCGCGCAGGCCATGCCCACAGGCTACGATATCGAGATCATCGAAGCCCACCACCGCCACAAGGTGGATGCGCCTTCGGGCACGGCTCTGAAGATGGGTGAGGTGATCGCGGAGGCCATCGGGCGTGATTTGAAGGAATGCGCCGTGTACGAACGTTATGGCCACACGGGCGAGCGCGACCCGTCCACCATCGGGTTTTCGACCATTCGCGGCGGCGATATCGTGGGCGAACATACCGTGCTGTTCGCGGGCATTGGCGAGCGCATCGAGGTCACGCACAAATCCTCCAGCCGCGCCACTTATGCGCAAGGCAGTTTGCGTGCCGTGCGTTTTCTGGCCAGTCAGCCGCGCGGTCTGTTTGACATGTTCGACGTGCTCAACCTGCGCTGATGCACCCTACCTGAAAGTCAACCATGAGCCTGAACGACTTTTTGCTGCACAGCGATGTCGTCAACCGCGTGCTGGCGCTCATGTTGCTGGCCTTGTCGGTGGGCAGTTGGGTGGTGATCGCCTGGAAATGGCGTTTGCTCTCCCGAGTCACGCAAGACGTGCCGCGCAGCGTGGCCGCATTCTGGCAGGCCCCGGGTTTCGACGATGCCCGCCAGCGCGTGGCGCAGTTTGACCGCGAATCCTGTGTGCTGCCCCTGCTCGACGCCACCTTGCTGCCCCTGGGGGGCACGTTGGCCTCGGCGGGTCAGCGTCACCACCAACTCACCCGCGTGCTGCGTGAGGCCATGCAATCGGTGCTGCGCCGCTTGCAATGGGGACAGGTGCTGCTGGCCACGGCGGGTTCCATCTCACCTTTTATCGGTTTGCTGGGCACGGTGTGGGGCATCTTCAATGCCCTGAGTGGCATGGCCGAAGGTGGCCCTGTCCGCATTGATCAGATTGCCGGGCCCGTGGGCGAAGCCCTTGTCATGACCGCTGCCGGTCTGGCGGTGGCGATTCCGGCGGTGTTGGGCTACAACCTGTTGGGGCGGCGCATTGGCCAGATCGAGGCCGAGCTCGAAGGCTTTGCCCACGATGTGCGCGCTTTGCTCGTCGGTCCCGGGGACTGAGCGGCCATGGCTTTTGGTCGCCTTTCTAGCCGCCCAGGCGATGCGCCGATGAGTGAAATCAACGTCACGCCCTTGGTGGACGTGATGCTGGTGCTGCTGGTCATCTTCATCCTGACCGCACCTTTGATGACCAGCGCCATCCGCCTGGACCTGCCCCAAAGCGAAGGCGGGGAGCCAGGGGCTGCGCCACAGGCGGTAGTCTTGGTGGTCGATGCGCAAGGCCAATGGTTCCTGAACGACCAACCCATTGCCGAAAACCCCCTGCGCGAGCATTTGGCCCAGGTCGCCCGCCGCAATCCACTGACTGAGCTGGAACTGCGCGCCGACGCGTCTGTGCCCTACGGCCGGGTGGTCGAGGCCATGGGTCTGGCCCAAAAAGCCGGTTTGACCCGGATCGGCTTTGTCGCCGAGGTGGTTTCACCCTGAACTCAAGCCCGCGCGGACGGCTGTGGTCTTGCCGCGCCCGCGCCCGGCCATGACCCGCCCACCCCCTACAATTTAGCCCTATGCAAGACAAGTACAACCACCTCGAAGTCGAACCCGCTGCGCAGTCCCGCTGGACCGCCCACGATGCCTACCGCGTCACCGAAGACGCCAGCAAAAAGAAGTTCTACGCCTGCTCCATGCTGCCCTACCCCAGCGGCAAGCTGCACATGGGCCATGTGCGCAACTACACCATCAACG
>CAJBLW010000564.1 GCA_903953985.1 uncultured Burkholderiales bacterium | reverse complement strand
CTTTCATGTCTGGCGCTGCCCCGTGGCCCGCCGACGCCATGGTGGCGGAAAACGGCGGGGTCGCGTTTGTACGGCCCGCTGCGACGGAAGTACCTAGTCAAATAGGCCTCCAGCCCCCGTCGAATATACATACTGCGCTATCAAAACTGTATCAACAGGATGCAGCCACCCGCGCCAGCAACCAGGCTCGCATGCAGAAAATCGCCACCCGCGTGATGTTCGAAGTGCCGGGCGTATTCCTCACACGCGACAGCGTGGGCCGCGAGACCGACATCGCCTTTGACTACAACGAATTCGCCCACTTGCCGAGCGCAACCGTGCAGCGTGTGCTGGCTATTCTGCAGCGCGAGGGCATGCAAACGTCGGTGAGCAGCATCCACATCCACGGCTGCTTTGGCCACTTCGACAAATGGCTGGGCGCCAACTGGATCGTTCGCGAGTTGTTCGGACGCACCCTGGCGCAGGAGCTGGACCGCTGGGTTTTTGTCGGTGACTCGGGCAATGACCAAGCCATGTTTGAACACTTCAAACACACCGTGGGCGTGGCCAACATCCGCAATTTTGAAAACCAGCTGACGCACCTGCCACGCTACATTGCGCCCAGTGAGCGGGGTGCGGGGTTTGCCGAAGTGGTGCGCGCCATCCTGTAGGCACGGGCACCGGGCGGCTGATCACTGGTTCAACGGGTCTGCCGCGCGGGCAAAAAATGACTCCGGCAACTGCTCGGTGCTGACAGCGCGCTGCACCGCCGGGCGCTGGCGCATGCGGGCCAAAAAGGCACCGATGGCTGGACGTTGGCTTGCAGGATAAGCAAGGTTACGCGTCCAGCAACACAGCACAAAAGCCATGCAGTCGGCGGCACTGTAGCCACTGCCCAGCAGCCACGGGCCACCGCCGTCCTGCAGCTGGGCTTCCACCTGGTCCAGCAACGGAGCGAGTCGTGCATCGGCACGCGCCCGAAAATCTGCAACACCACTGCTCTGCACATACCGCTCTGCATAAAAATACTGCACCAGCTGGGCTTGCAAAGTATTGGACAGCCACACCAGCCACTTGTACGCGTGGGCGCGCTCATGGGTGCCAACGGGGGGCAGCAGTTGCGCTTGCGGATGGGTGTCCGCAAGATGCATGAGGATGGCGGGCGTCTCGTACAGCACCAGGCTACCGTCTTGCAACACGGGGATCAGTCCATTCGGATTGAGTTGCAAATATTGCGGAGACTTCTGCTCATTGCGCGAGCGGTCTACCAGCAGTAGCTCGAACGGTACGCCCAGTTCCTCCAACAGGATGTGAGGCATCAGACTGGCGTCGCTAGGGTGGTAGTGCAGTTGGATCATGGCCAACATTATGCAGACCGTGCTTCGCCGACCGGGGGTACGCTGGCGGCTATCGATTAGGCAGCATCTGCAGTCAGATCACCCGCGATCAGACGAAACTGTTCCAGCGCGGCCTCCAGGTCGTCCACAATTTCCTGGGCTATCACTGCGGGTGGCGGCAAGTTGTCGCTGTCGGCCAATGAATCGTCCTTGAGCCAAAAAATATCCAGGCTGGTCTTGTCCCGTGCCACCAGCTCTTCGTAGCTGTAGGCACGCCAGCGGCCGTCCGGGTTCTCGGGCGACCATGTGGCCTGACGCTGGTGGCGATTGCCTGCTTGGTACAACTCCACAAACTCATTCAGGTCGGCGCGCGTGAGCGGGCTGGTCTTGAGGGTGAAATGCTTGTTTGTGCGCAGGTCGTAGATCCACAGCTTCTTGGTCCACGGTGTTTCACTCGCGCCCTTCTTTTCAAAGAACACTACGTTGGCCTTCACGCCCTGGGCGTAGAACAGCCCAGTGGGCAGGCGCAACAGCGTGTGCACATCGCACTCGTGCAGCAGCTTCTTGCGGATGGTTTCGCCCGCGCCGCCTTCAAACAACACGTTGTCGGGCAACACCACCGCCGCGCGTCCGTGGGTGGCCAGCAGGGTCTTGATGTGCTGCACAAAGTTGAGCTGCTTGTTGCTGGTGGTGGCCCAAAAATCATCGCGCTCGATGGTGTCTTTTTCGGTGGTGGTACGGCCGTCTTCACCCACGATGACGGTGCTGCTCTTCTTGCCAAAGGGCGGGTTGGCCAGCACCACCTCAAAGCGCTCGCCGGGGTCGGCGGCCAGTGCATCGCCCACTACCACGGGCACCTGTTTTTCGGAGCCAATGCCGTGCAGCATCATGTTCATGGCGGCCAAGCGAGCCGTGCCCTGCACCAGCTCCCAGCCGCGCAGGGCGTTTTCTTTCAGGTGGCGCTTTTGCTCGCGCGTCAGGTTGGGGTGCTGCTCGGCCACGTGGTTGTGCGCCGCCAGCAAAAAGCCGCCCGTCCCACATGCCGGGTCGCACACGGCTTCACCAGGCTTGGGCGCGATGCAGTCCACCATGGCCTGGATCAGCGGGCGCGGCGTGAAATACTG
>CAJBLW010000563.1 GCA_903953985.1 uncultured Burkholderiales bacterium | reverse complement strand
TGTCTGTCGAAATAACGCCGCGTTGCGGAGGTATTTAAAAAAGGATATTTCTTTTTTATTTCAAATCAACACGCGACTTGCTGTATATTCATGGTTTCATATTTTTAATTGGAGTGCTTACCATGTCACAAACTTATAAAGAATTATTGCAGCAGCGTGAAGCTTTGGAATCGGCCATTGCTCAAGCCCGCCAAAATGAAATTTCAAGCGCAGTCTCAAAAGTGCGTGAATTGGCGGCTGAGTATGGTTTGACAGTCCAGGATATTTTCCCGGGCCGAGGCGGCAAAACTGGCGCAGTCAAGTCCGCCAGCAAGGTGGCTGCCAAGTACCGTGATGCGGCGACAGGCCAGACCTGGACCGGCCGCGGCAAAGCCCCCAAGTGGATCGATGGCAAAGACCGCACGCCATTTGTCATTGCCTGAAATGGTCGGCCATTTGAACGGCTCATGAAAATGTGAGCTCCAACAGCTGGCTCCATTTCCAGAGTGTGTTCCCGAAACCCCGCATTGGCGGGGTTTTTACTGTTCGCTCCTCTGAGCGGATCCCCCAACAGGGCGATACAATTCATTTTTATAATAAAACTACCGATTCTTAATGAGCGGAATTAACAATTTGGATCACCGCGACGTTGAAAATCAAACCCTTGACCGTTGGTATTTGACCTATACCAAACCCAGGCAAGAGGCCGTGGCGCACGCCAATCTGGAACAACAGGGGTTTGAAGTGTATTTGCCGCTGTTTAAAAAATTCAAAAAAACCGAACAAGGCCCGGTTGCGCTGTTTGAGCCGATGTTTCCACGTTACCTCTTCTTTCGACCAGGCCGTTTAGGGCAAAGCATTTCAGCTGTGCGCAGCACCAAAGGCGTGACCACGATCGTTCGATTTGGGTTTGAGCCCGCCTTGTTGCAGGGTGATGTGGTTCAGCGGATTCGTCAGATGGAACAGGTGCGCGAACAGGCCACGATCGAGGAACTCAACCATCTCAAGGTGGGCCAAAAAGTGCGTCTGAAGCACACCGCATTGGGTGCCATCGAAGGTTTGGTGCACAACGTGTCCAGCAAAAGGGTGGCTGTGTTGCTGGAAATTTTGGGGCGGCCTACGGTGGTGCAGGTGGATCATCACCAAGTAGAAACCAGCGTTTGAAGCAGGACCTGCCCCCGTGTCACAGTGGGGCAGAAGAGCCAAAGCGCCGGTCGCGCGTGGCAAACCAGGCCAGGGCCTGCCTCAGGGTTGCGGGCGAGAAGTCCGGCCAAAGCTCGTCGCAGAAAAACATTTCGGCGTAAGCCGCTTGCCAGAGCAGGAAGTTGCTCACCCGTGATTCCCCGCCTGTGCGGATCAGCAAATCCACTTCCGGTGCGTCGGCCGTGCTCAGGTACGGGGCCAGGGCTTCTTCGGTGAGGGTGTCCAGAAGCTTGTCCGGATGCGCCTTTTGCCAGGCTTTGGTGGCCTGTAGCATGTCCCAGCGGCCGCCGTAATTGGCGCAAATGTTCAAGGTGATGACCACGTTGTTCGCCGTTTGGGCTTGGGCATCGGCGATCAGGGCTTGCAAGGCGGGAGAAAACCGGCCTGTATCGCCCAGCACCTTCAGCCGTACCCCGTTGGTGTTCATGTTGCGAATTTCCTTTTTCAGGTAAGTCGTGAACAAGCCCATGAGGCCGCTGATTTCCTCTTCAGGACGTTTCCAGTTTTCGGTGCTAAAGGCAAACAGGCTCAGTTGAGGGATGCCGATCTCACCGCAGGTTTTGACGATGTCCCGCACCCGCTGTGCGCCCGCTGCATGGCCCAAAGCCGCAGGCATGAAACGTTTTTTGGCCCAACGGCGGTTGCCGTCCATGATGATGGCAATGTGCTGCGGCAAAGGGGCGACGGGTGACAGGTGCAACAGGGGGACTCTCTTGGGGATAGTTCCTGATTTTAGTAGCTCTTGGGTCGTGCTGATCCAGCGGGGTCAGCGTCATTCATGTTTCAGCGCTTAAAAAAAGGCCAGCAAAGCGAACAGGGTTTGGCGAAACCTGCGGTGCAGGAGTTGCCGCAAGGACCGAAGAGTGCCCCGCGCACCTAGTGGGGGCCGTTTTTTGTCAGACGTGCGCGGGCCTGGGTTGTTGTCATACCGTGGGAGGTGTTATGGTGATCAGTGGCTTCCAAGGAGACCCCATGAAATCTCAAATTCAGGAATTTCTGGACCGTATCCAGCAGCTGGAAGCGGCGATTGAGCAAGAGGCCAAAAGCCACCGACAGCAGTGGCAGGCCGATTTTGAAGAGCATAAAGTGCGCTTTGAAAAAGAGGTGCTGGCCCAGCAAAAGCGCTTCAAGGAGGGCTTGCTTGGTTATGTGCTCACGGCGGATTGGCGTCATGTGCTGTGCGTGCCCTTCATTTACCCGGTGTTGTTGCCCATGCTGTTGCTCGATGCCTTCATCACGCTCTACCAAGGGGTGTGTTTCCCTTTGTGTGGCATTCCCCGAGTCAAGCGCTCTTCGTATTTTGTTTACGACCGAACGCACCTGGCTTATTTAAACTGGTTAGAAAAAATCAACTGCGCTTATTGTTCGTATGGCAACGGCCTGATGGCTTATGGCCGCGAGGTGGTGGCCCTGACCGAAAAGTATTGGTGCCCCATCAAGCACGCCCGCCGCAGGATGCAAGCGCATGCGCATTACCACGGCTTTGCCAATTACGGCGATGCTGAAAATTACCGCGACGAATTGGCCCGTTTGCGTGAAGAGCTGCGGCAGATGAGTGCCAAGGAAGTCGCACCCCCTGCCTGAGCCCGATGAGGTCCATTGGGCGGTGTCACGTCATCGACAGCCTGAAGACGCGCAGGTGAATAGAGTCAGGTCCATGAAAACATTTGCAAACTTGGCCGAGTTGGCCGCTTGTGTCGGAAAGGATGTGGCCGCGACCGAATGGGTGACCATCACCCAACAACAGGTCAACCAATTCGCCGAGGCCACGGGTGATCATCAGTGGATCCATGTCGATGTGGAGAGGGCCAAGCAAGGCCCCTTTGGTGCGCCCATTGCGCATGGTTTTTTGACGCTGTCCTTGCTGTCGCAGTTCTTTGACAAAACCATCGTGGTGTCATCGGCTCGCATGGGTGTCAATTACGGGCTGAACAAAGTGCGCTTCATGGCTCCGGTGCCGGTGGGTAGCCGTTTGCGTGCGCACTTGCATTTGCATTCGGCCACGCCTATTGAGGTGAACGGCCTGCAGCTGCAGTGGAACGTGACGGTGGAGCGCGAGGGCAGTGACAAACCGGTGTGTGCCGCCGAATCGCTGGTGCGCATTTACGCCTGAGGCGGCAGGCCTGGCGCTGGGCTGGCCTCGGCAAAGCTGTTTTGTCGCCAGGCCTCGAACACGGTGACGGCCACCGCGTTAGACAGGTTCAGGCTGCGTTGGCCGTCGCGCATGGGCAGCTTGATGCGCTGTGCTGGGGCGAACTGTTCTCGCAACTCGGGCGACAGGCCTCGCGTTTCCGAGCCAAACACCAACCAGTCGCCTGGCGCAAAAGCCACGCCGTGGGCGGCTCGGCTGCCGCGCGTGGTCAGGGCAAACATGCGCTCGGGGTCGGGTTGTTCTTGGGCCAAAAATGCCTGCCAGTCGACATGGCGACGCAGGTCGGCGTACTCGTGGTAGTCCAGACCTGCCCGGCGCATGTGTTTGTCGTCCATTGAAAAACCCAAGGGCTCGATCAGGTGAAGCGTGCAGCCGGTGTTGGCCGCAAGGCGGATCACGTTGCCGGTGTTCGGCGGGATTTCAGGCTCAACCAGGACGATATGGAACATGGCCTCTATTGTGCATTGGCCTTTAGGCGTCGCTGCCCGCTTCGGTGCGTGCCAGTACCAAGGCGCTGACCTGCGTCGCCCCCGCCTCGCGCAGCACCCGGGCTGCCGTGTGCAAGGAGGCGCCGCTGGTCATCACGTCGTCGATCAGCACCACCTTTTTGCCGCGCAACTGCGCGGCCCGCAAAGGCTCTACCGCAAAAGCGCCCACAAGATTGGCCAGCCGATCTGCCCGAGGCAGGGTGCGCTGCGAGGGCGTGTCGCGGGTGCGCAGCAACAAATGGGCGTCGGCTTTGTGCGGGCTGAGTTGGCGTGCCAGCAACCAAGACTGGTTGTAGCCGCGCTCGGCCAGGCGCTGCGCCGACAGCGGAATCGGCAGCACCCAGTCAGCCTCGTCCAGTGCGTCTTCCGCCAAAGGGGTGCTCAGCATCAGGGTGGCCAAAGCGCCGGCCCAACCGGGTTGCTGCTGAAACTTGTAGCGGGCGATCAGGTCTACCCAGGGCCAGGCGTAGGCGGTGGCCGTCAGGCACAGGTCCAGAGGCGGCGGTGATTTGAGGCAAGCACCGCAGCGTCTGGCAGGGTAGGGCAAGGGCAGGGCGCAACTGGGGCAGCGCTGCTGGGGTTGGGCAAAGCGGCTGATGCAGGTTTCGCACAGTGGTGAATGGGGCCAGCTTTGGCAGATGGCGCAGTGGCTGGGCAGCCAGCGCCAAAACCCACCGGGCCGGGTCGTGGCCGATGTCTCAAGCAAGCCCTGAAGCCAAGCGGGTCTCATGCAGTCAATATACTCAGCCGGGGCTGACAGGACAAGCACACAAGCTGTTGGAGCTTGAGCGGGTCCAGCCCAATTGAGACCCCTGCCCCATGCCCCAAGCCCTTCGTCCCCCCTCTTTGGACCCCGTCGCCGCTGCCCGCTGGCAGGGCCTGCCCGTGTTGAAAGCGCAGTCGCCCTGGCTGCATGAAGAGGTGGCATCGCGCATGCAGGAGCGGCTGGACTTCATCAAACTGCAACCGGAACAGTGGGTGCATTGGGGGCCACTGCGTGGCGGCCTGACGGCGCAACGTGCGCTGGAGCAGCGTTACCCCAAGGCCCAGGTGTGGCTGGCCGGAGAGCCCCCTGCGCACGCACAGGCCACCCGACAGGCACTTCAAACGCCGTGGTGGCAAGTGCAGCACTGGCGTGGACCCAAGAGGAGTGACGGTTTGCCACCCGAGCACACGGTGCAAATGCTGTGGGCCAACATGCACCTGCATGCCAGTGCTGAGCCCCAGGCCTTGCTGCAAATCTGGCACCGGGCCTTGGCGGTCGATGGTTTCTTGATGTTTTCTTGTCTGGGGCCCGATACGCTGCGTGATTTGCGCCAGGTGTATGCCCAGGCGGGCTGGTCCGAGCCTGCGCACGAGTTCACCGACATGCACGACTGGGGTGACATGCTTGTGGAGGCCGGTTTTGCCGAGCCGGTCATGGACATGGAACGGATCACCTTGACCTATGCCAGCCCTGACACTTTGTTGGCCGAGTTGCGGGAGTTGGGGCGCAATTTGCATGTGCAGAGATTTCAGGGTTTGCGTTCGCGCCAATGGCGTGCACGCTTGTCAGAAGCCTTGCTGACGCTGGCGCGTCCCGAAGAAGGCGGACGCTTGTCCTTGGGCTTCGAGATTGTTTACGGTCACGCCCTGAAGCCTCAACCGCGCATGAAAATGGCCGCAAAAACCGAAATTGGTCTGGATCAGATGCGCCTTATGCTGCAGTCGGGTGGGGGTATACAAGACAAAGTTTGAGATCTGTCAAAAGATGATTTGATCTCAGGTAAAATCCGCGGGTTTTGAGCACGAACTGGCTTGACAGGTTGTAGGGTTATTGAAAGTTGACGGATGTCAAATCAGGCTTACCAATTAGCGCAAGTGTCGGGCCCTGCTGTTCAATGGCGGCTTAAACGCAATTGCTCGGTCACGCCGGTCCAGTTGGGCTGGATGTACCTGTCGTTGTGCACGCTGTCCTTGGGCATCGGGGTGTTCTTCTGGATGCAGGGGGCAACTTTGGTGTTGGCCTTTGCAGGCGTCGAGGTGGCGGTGGTGGGGTTGGCTTTTTTGGCCTATGCCAGGCATGCCGCGGATGGAGAGATGATTTCCCTGCAAGGCAGCAACTTGGTGGTCGAGCTGGAAACGGCGGGCCGACTGGAACGGGCTGAATTTGAGCGCCAGTGGGTGCGGGTTGAGCCCAAGTCCGGAGACCAAAGCTTGATCGAGTGGTCGGGTCAAGGTCGATCCATCGAAGTGGGCCGATTTGTCAGGCCCGAGCTCCGGCAAGTGCTGGCGCGAGAAATCAGGAGGGCATTGCGCTCAGCGTGATGCCACTGGCCATACGGGACGACCGATTTGGCCAAAGGTGTGAGTTCAACAGAGTCTTGGAAGTTAGTGAGAACCATGAAGAATATTTCCAACCAATTGGCTTCTTTGCTGTCCCGCGCGGGCATCTTTGCAGGCGCGTGGGCAACCACAGCAGCTTATGCGGTCAATGATTTGCCGGGTGGCCCTGCAGTCAATCAGCTTAATTTGCACCCTGCTGCCACCAAAATTGCCGAAGAGCAGCAATGGCTGCACTGGTTCATGCTGATCCTTTGCACGGTGATTTTCATTGCCGTGTTCGCGGTCATGTTCTATTCCATCTGGAAGCACCGCAAGTCGGTCGGCCACAAGCCAGCCAAATTCACTGAATCCATCACGGTGGAAGTGATTTGGACGGCAGTGCCCTTCGTGATTGTGATTTTGATGGCTTTGCCTGCCACCAAAGTTCTGGTCGCGCAAAAAGACACCACCAATGCCGATCTGACCATCAAAGCCACCGGTTACCAGTGGAAGTGGGGCTACGACTACATCAAGGGTGAGGGCGAAGGTCTGAGCTACATCTCTACCCTGGATTCCGGTCAGCGTGCCATGTCCAATGCAGGCAAGCCAGAAGGCGACAACTATTTGCTCAAGGTGGACTACCCGTTGGTGGTACCTGTCGGCCAAAAAGTACGCGTGATCACCACGGCCAACGACGTGATCCACGCATTTGCGGTGCCCGCTTTTGGCATCAAACAAGATGCGATCCCGGGTTTCGTACGCGACACCTGGTTCCGTGCCGAAAAAACCGGTGACTTTTACGGCCAGTGCCAAGAGCTGTGCGGCAAAGAGCATGCTTACATGCCCATCCACGTGAAAGTGCTTTCTGCCGAAGACTATGCCGCCTGGGTTCAGGTCGAGAAGAAGAAACAAGCCGCCAAAGCCGATGATCCAGCAAAAGTCTGGGCTTTGGACGATTTGGCCAAGCGTGGCGAAAAGGTTTACGCTGCCAATTGTGCAGCTTGCCACCAAGCCACCGGCAAAGGCGCGGGGGCCATCAAAGCCATCGACGGTTCTGCTCTTGTCTTGGATGCAGACAAATCCAAGCAGATTGCCGTGTTGTTGAACGGTCAAAACAACGGTGCCATGCCCGCATGGAAGCAGTTGTCGGATACCGAAATCGCTGCTGTGATCACTTACACCAAAAACAACTGGTCCAACAAGACCGGGCAAATCGTGCAGCCAACTGAAGTGCTGGCCGCTCGCAAATAAGCCGTACCGTATTCAAATCAAAGGAAATCAAGATGAGTGCCGTTCTCGACCATCACGATCACGCCCATGACGACCACGGTCACGCGCCTGCGGGCTGGCGTCGTTGGGTGTATGCCACCAACCACAAAGACATTGGTACCTTGTATCTGCTGTTCAGCTTTGCCATGCTCATGGTGGGCGGTGTGCTGGCCCTGGGCATCCGTGCCGAGTTGTTCCAGCCAGGTTTGCAAATCGTCAACCCCGAGTTGTTCAATCAGTTCACCACCATGCACGGCATCATCATGGTGTTCGGTGCGATCATGCCGGCCTTTGTGGGCTTTGCGAACTGGATGATCCCTTTGCAAATTGGCGCCGCCGACATGGCCTTTGCCCGCATGAACAACTTCAGCTTCTGGCTGATGATTCCAGCGTCCTTGATGCTGATGGGTTCTTTCTTCATGCCAGGCGGCGCACCCGCGGCTGGCTGGACGCTCTATGCCCCCTTGACCCTGCAAATGGGCCCATCGATGGATGCCGCGATTTTCGCGATGCACATCTTGGGTGCTTCGTCCATCATGGGCTCGATCAACATCATCGTGACCGTCCTGAACATGCGCGCCCCTGGCATGACCTTGATGAAGATGCCCATGTTCCCCTGGACATGGCTCATCACCGCTTACCTGCTGATTGCCGTGATGCCTGTGTTGGCTGGCGCGATCACCATGACTTTGACTGACCG
>CAJBLW010000562.1 GCA_903953985.1 uncultured Burkholderiales bacterium | reverse complement strand
TTTCATCTCAGGCGGCCATCGCTGGCGCAGGCTTGACGCGCATGGGGGCGGTCTTAAATCGCTGTTGGGCCTGCCACACGTCGTAGGCGCTTTGTTCTGTCAGCCACACGCGGGCATCGCCTCCACGCTCTACGCCCAGCCATGCCTCTAAGCGCAGGGCCATGTCGGGCGATATGGCTGCCCGGCCATTCAACATGCGCGACAACGCGACACGGGACACGCCCAACTGTTCGGCGGCTTGGGTTACGCCCAGCCCCAAAGAGGGCAGCACGTCATCGCGCAGCGTCAGGCCGGGGTGGGGAGGGTTGTTCATGCGGGTCATCGCCTTACTCCTAGTGGTAGTCCATGTAGTCGACCAGCACAGCGTCTGTGCCTTCAAAGGTAAAAGTCATTCGCCAGTTGCCGTTGACCGATACCGCCCAATGGTCTTTTGAGTCGCCAGTCAGCGGTGGCGCTGGGTTTGTGGACTTGGATTTGGGCCACTACGCCCACGGGCACTTCCAGCCACTCGGTCAGGCTTTTGAATAAACAGCGCAAGCCATGCAGGGTCAGGCCGTCCAGCCCAGCCACCTTGCAGGCGCGCCACATAAGGGGCCAACGGAATTTCTCGGGTGCCTTTCACCTTGTCGCGGATGGCAATTCCAGCCCATTGGGTGTTCACATCGTCCCAGTGCAGGCCCAATACCTCGCCGGGTCTTGCCCAGACAAAAACCCACGCGCGTGGGTGCAGGTGGGTTGGCAGTTTTGAGGAAAGGACAGGCGAATTTCAATGAGAAAAATTGAAGTCTGAGTCGGCAATTGCGTTTCGCCGGCCCAGGCCCTCAGAGATGAAAGCGAGCACCAAAGAATTGAGCGAAAACGCCCTCCGTTTTCGCCCCGGCCTAAATGGGCTTATCGGTTTTCAGGTGTCATTCGGCCTTGATGTTGGCTTCCTTGATGACTTTCCCCCACTTGGCATGGTCGCTCTTGATCTTCTCGACGGTCTGCGCGGGCGTCAGAAATTCCGCGTCGCAACCCAGCTGCTTGAATTGCTCTTGTAGGTTTTTGTCCTCACCCGCCTTGAGCAGCGCCTGTGACAATCGCGCCACGAGCTCTGGTGCCATGCCAGCCGGGCCCATCAACTCGAACCAACCGGTGGAATCAAAACCCTTGTAACCGAGCTCGTCCATCGTGGGCACATCGGGGAAGGCGCCTGAACGTTTGGGCGAAGTCACCGCCAGAGCGCGCAGCTTGCCGGACTTGTAGGGACCCACTGCCGCAGCCAGTGAAGAAAACAGCATCGGCACCTGGTTGCCCATCAGGTCGGTCATCGCTGGCGCGCCGCCCTTGTAGGGAATGTGCAGCAAGTTCACGCCGCTGACACTCTTGAGCAATTCGCCGGAAAAGTGGTGCGGACCGGCAATGCCCGAGGTGCCGTAGCTCCATTTGTCAGGTTCTTTTTTCGCTGCCGCCACCACGTCGGCCACGCTCTTGAAGGGTGAGGAAGGATGCACCACCATGATGCTGCCCGTGCTGCAAACATGGCCAATGTGGGTAAACGAGTTGAGGTGGTGGTAGCTTACTTTTGACAGGTGTGGCGCTGTGGTGAAGGGCCCGCCATCGGCAAGATAAAGCGTGTAACCGTCCGGCGCCACCTTGCTGATGAACTCCGCCGCCACGCCGCCCGCAGTGCCCGGCTTGGGTTCGACGATGATGGCTTGCCCAAGCAGTGGCTCAAGCACACGCATCAGCGGGCGCGCAACAGCGTCCGCCGCACCGCCAGCGGTGTAGCCCAGCACCACGCGAATGGGTTTGTTCGGGTAGCCTTGGGCTTGGGCTTGTGTGGCCCATCCAACGCCAAGTGCCAGCGCAATGGCGGTTATTTGCTTGATCATCCTGAGTCTCCGAGTGGGTTGAGGGATAGAAAAAATTTAGCCGCTTGAATGGGTCATGACACCGAGCCTGTGACGACCTCTGATCAGTCGACGCGCACCACCAGCTTGCCAAGGTGCTGGTTGCCCTGCATGCACTGCTGGGCGGCTGGCAGGTCATCGAGTGTGAAAACCTGGTCGACCAAAGGCGTCACACGGCCATCGGCCAGCATGGGCAGCAGGTCACGCTCCAGCGCCTTGGCTGCGGCTATGCGGTGAGACATGTTGCGCATCTTGTTGGACACGCCGAACAGCTGCAACCGCTTGCTGTGCAGCGCGCCGAGGTCGATGCGCGCGTCGACCTGGCCGTCGACATAGCCCACCATGGCCAGTCTTGCCTGGAAACCCATGACTTCGATGCAGGCGGCAAAGACACTGCCGCCGACGGTGTTCACCACCAGGTCCACGCCTTGGTTTTGGGTGACCTGCATGACGGCTGGGACGAAGTCGGGCGCGCGGGTGTGCAACGCGACATCGAGGCCAAGCGCCTTCAGGCGTTCGAGTTTTTCCAACGACCCGGAGGTGCCGATCACCCGCGCACCCAGGGCCTTGCCGACCTGCAGCGATGCCACACCAACGCCCGAGGAGATGCCGGTCACCAGCATGGTTTCGCCTGCAACCAAGCGGCCATGCGCCATCAAGGCTTCGTACACGGTAAGGAACACCACCGTTGTGGCGGCCGCCTGCTCCCATGTGAGGCGCGCGGGGGCCGCAAACACTTCATCGGCCACCATGCAACCGTGTTCGGCGAAAGCGCCGTCGCAGCGGCCCATGACCCGGTCACCCAGTTTCCAGCGGGTAACGCCTGCGCCCAGCGCTGTCACTTCGCCCGCCGCCTCGAAACCCGCAGGTCGAGCCGTAGACGCCGTGTGCAGGCCGTGGCCCGCGATGAACTCGCCACGATTGAGCGACGCCGCGTGGATGCGAATGCACACCTGACCGGGCCCCGGTTGCGGTATGGGAATGTCGCGCAGCTCCAGAGCCATCGCATTGTCTGCCGTTCGGATCCACCATGATTTCATGTCACTGCTCCTATTCTCGAGAAATTTTTGCATCGCGGATGACGCGCACCCAGCGCTCAATGTCCGCGCGCAGTTCCGCCCCAAAGTCGTCGCCAATGCTCGGCTCCACGTCGAAGCCGGCGTTGCGCAGCTTGTTCAGCAGTTCAGGGTCGCGCAGCACCTGGGAGGACGCCTGCTGCAGCCGCGTGGTGATGGGACGCGGAACGGCAGCAGGTGCCACGACGCCGTACCAGACTTCGTACCGCTGGCTGATCAAGCCGGATTCGATCAGCGTCGGAACATCGGGCGCTTGAGGTGAGCGCTTGCCGCCGGTGATGGCCAGGCCGCGCAGACGACCGGAATTGAAGTGCGGCACCATGGGCGACAAGGTGGAGATGATGAAGTCCACCTGTCCGCCCACTGCATCCGCCGTGGCCGGAGCCGACCCTTTGTAAGGAATGTTGGTGAACTTCGCACCGGTCTGCATCGCGATCAGCTGCCCGAACAGGTGCGGCCCGGTGCCGACGCCAGGTGACGCGTAGTTGAGGTTCTTTGTCCGGCCAAGAGCAATCAGTTCCTGGATCGTCTTCACGGCGAGGCTGGGGTGCACCGCAATGGCGGCAGCATTGCTCGCCACTTTCGCGATGGGCACGAAGTCCTTGATCGAGTCGTAGCGGATTTCCTTGAACATCAGCGGGTTGGTGGCCAGGAACTCGTTGGCGAAAAGTAGCGTGTAACCGTCGGCAGGTGCGCGCGTCACCAGTTCGGCGCCGATGTTGCCGCTGGCGCCCGGCTTGTTGTCGATCAGCACCGGTTGCCCCAGCAGCGCCGACAGCTTCTCGCCGTACATGCGGGCGGCCGTATCGGCACCGCCGCCTGGTGGGAAAGGCACCACCAGCTTGATCGGGCGGTCGGGCCAAGTCTGGGCCGAGGTGCCAAGCGCCAGGGTGGCAAGGGCAAGCAGTAGCACACGGCGGCCGCGGCGGAAAATCTGGAATGGCATTGTGGGTCTCCTGTGGGCGCTTCGGACCGGCACCTTTATTTTTGTCGCGAGGGATCAGTAATCCGACCACGCGAATTTATTATGGCACCCATTTGGGATCACCAAAAGCCGCTGAGCAGAGCCCCCGCAAGCCACTGGGTCAGGCCTCCACAGCCTCAATTTTTGGCATCCCCAAACTCCGCAACACATCCCGCACCATCTGCGCCCGCGCCTTGGGGTCGGGCAGTTCGCGTTCGATGCGGATTTTGTCGTTGCCTGCCAGCTTGATGTGTTTGTTCTTCTGGATCAGGCCAATGATGGCCATGGGGTCTATGGGCGGGTTGGGCTTGAAGGTGATCTGGATCACGCCCGGGGCGGCGTCGACTTTGATCACGCCATAGGGCTGGGTCAGCACGCGCAGGCGGTGCACATCCACCAGGGTTTGCGCTTGCGGGGGCAGTTTGCCGAAGCGGTCGACAAGTTCTTCGAGCAGGGCGTCGATCTGGTCGCTGGTTTTGGCAGTGGCCAGCTTTTTGTAGAAGGACAAGCGCAGGTGCACGTCGCCGCAATAGTCGTTGGGCAGCAGGGCGGGGGCGTGCAGGTTGATGTCAGTCGTGACCGACAGGGGGCTGAGCAAATCGGGTTCCTTGCCCAACTTCAAGCAGCGCACGGCTTCGGACAGCATCTCGTTGTAAAGCTGAAAGCCCACTTCGAGCATGTTGCCGCTCTGGTTTTCGCCGAGCACTTCGCCTGCGCCGCGAATCTCCAGGTCGTGCATGGCCAAATAAAAGCCGCTGCCCAGTTCTTCCATTTGCTGGATGGCGTCGAGCCGCTGGGCCGCTTGCTTGGTCAGTCCGTCGATCTCGGGCACCATCAAATAGGCATAGGCTTGGTGGTGTGAGCGGCCCACACGCCCGCGCAACTGGTGCAGCTGGGCCAGGCCGAACTTGTCGGCGCGTGAAATCACGATGGTGTTGGCCGTGGGCACGTCGATGCCGGTCTCGATGATGGTCGAGCACAGCAAGATGTTGTAACGCTGGGCCACAAAGTCGCGCATCACCCGCTCCAGCTCACGCTCGGGCATTTGGCCGTGGGCCACGGCGATGCGGGCTTCGGGCAGGATTTCTTCGAGTTTTTGGCGGCGGTTTTCGATGGTGTCGACTTCGTTGTGCAAAAAGTAGCACTGCCCGCCGCGCTTGAGTTCGCGCAGCACCGCCTCGCGGATCACGCCTGTGCCTTCGTTGCGCACAAAGGTCTTGATGGCCAAGCGGCGCTGTGGCGCAGTCGCAATCACGCTCAAATCGCGCAGGCCTTCTAAAGCCATGCCCATGGTGCTAGTGGGGTCTGGCGTAACGGAGGTTCGTTGGCAGATGTAGCTGCATCGAATGGAGGAATTGCAGGTGACTCAATCATGCTGGCTAGTTCTTCGGTTGGTGTAGCTGCTGGGAATGCAATTTACGGTCATTTCACTGCATCAGCGAGGTTATAAATGTACCAACTCACAAAAACATCCAGCATCATCCGAACAACGGACGGAGCTTGCATACCGAACGATCAAGCCAACAGCGACTACGCGGCATACATAGCGTGGGTTGCTGCGGGTAATACGCCTGAACCGTATATCGAACCGCCCCTGACACCGGCTGATATTTCGACGGCAATGGACAAGCTGTTCGACACAACGGCGCAGTCCCGCCACTACGACAACCGCATCACTTGCGCCATGCGAGCAGGCTACCCCGGACCATTCCACGCGGAAGGTGTAGCGTTCGCCACTTGGATGGATACGCAGAACGCCAAGGCATACGCAATGCTGGCGCAAGTGCAAGCCGGAACTATGGCAATGCCTGCGACAGTTGAGGCTGCGCTGGATCTGCTGGACCCGATGGTATGGCCCGCCTGATCAATGTACTACTCGCTCTGGATTGCTTCCTGTTTGCAGTATGCACGCTGGGTGGAAGCTACCCATCGGAGTCTTTTTCCTCTGCCGCATATCGCGCTGAGAAGCTGGGCTTGCTCTACGGAAAAGCCCGACCAATGATCGACTGGCTATTCTCGTGGCTCGGTCAGGAAGACCACTGCAAAAAAGCCTACTACTCCGTAAAATTTAATCTCCCAGAGGATCAGCGGTGAGCGTATCAGAGCGCCTATATTGCCTCTACAAAGGCGACACAGGTCCGACCAAATACTGGTCGATCTGGATAGCTGCGCTCGCGTCTGTCGGGATGATCCTCAAAGCAGGCGATGACACCTCTGACATTCACCTGCTGCTTGATCTGGCTCCGTGGTGGGTGTGGGCGTTGATCCTTGCCTACATATCCATCAGCCGCTGTATCGCTGTGCTGTGGTGGCATGGGAATGTGCTGACCCGCGTGTTGACACCACTGATGTCAATCGTCCTGTGGGGCTTCTTCTTAGCCGCGCAATGGGTCGCACCGAACTTTGGGCTGGGCCTGCTGTTTTTCGTCCCCGCGCTGCAGGAGACATGGATTCTGAGTCGGGTATTTTGGGACGAAAGGCTGCTGTGGACGAAATCATGAAATCCATGACAACAGTTGGCGGCAGCATTGTTGCTGCGCTACTCACCCTTGCGGTTGTAGGCCCCAAGCTGCTCAATATGTTCAAAGGCGACTCCCTGAACGGCTCAGTGTTGGATAGGCTAAAAGCAATGGAAGAGCATGCCAAAGTGCAGGACCGGCGAGCCATCGTGCAGGACGACAAGATTCACAGGTTCGCAGTCAAGGTCACCAAGCTGGTGGTCGTGATGATTCGACTAGAAGGCTTGCTCCAACATCACGAAATCGAGATTCCGCAGGACTTGATCGACGACATGGTGGAACTCCGCAAGGACGATATTGAGGACTTACCGGAGATGCCGAAATGATGTGGCCTGTAGCAATTTTCCTGATCTTCGCGGGTGCCTGCGTGTACTCCGTGGCTGACATGTTCCTGCCGGGCGACAACGACGAACCGAGGGACGAGAAATGACGCAATTGACCCCGCATTTCAGCCTTGAAGAATTTGTCCATAGCCAAACGGCTGCACGGATGGGAATCAGCAACGACTTGCCGATTGCGCTAAAGGCTTCTGCGATTCGCACTTGCCAAGGGCTGGAGAGGGTGCGCGTCTTGCTCAATGCCAACGCCATCCACATCAGCAGTGGGTATCGGTGCAAGCCGGTGAACGATGCCGTGGGATCGAAAGATTCCAGCCAGCACCTAAAAGCCGAGGCGGTGGACTTTACCAGCCCATTCGCCACGCCACGCCGGATCGTGGAGGCCATCGTCAATAGTGATCTGGACTACGACCAAGTGATCTTGGAATATGACTCATGGGTGCATATCAGCTTCGCAGAGCGCAATCGCTTTCAGGCTTTGATCATTGACCGATTCGGAACGCGAGGATTTAAATAATGAACGACCTACTCAAGACCATAGCCCCACTACTCGGCACCGCGCTAGGTGGCCCTCTTGGCGGCGCTGCTGCTGCGTTCATTGCTGACAAGCTCGGGCTGGACAGCAAGACGGTTAAGGATGTGAGTGAAGTCCTGAACGGAACCAAAATGGACCCTGCTCAGATCGCCCAGATCAAGCTGGCGGAGATCGACTTCCAGAAGTTCTGCAAGACACATGAGATTGATGTCGCCAAACTGGACATGGACAACACCAAGGACGCTCGGGATATGCAGAAGCAGACCCGCAGCTACTTCCCGGCAACTTTGTCCACCTTCGTCACAGCCGGATTCTTCGGCATTCTGGTGACTATGCTGGTGTGGGAGTACAAGCCGACTGAGCCCCTGCTGATCATGCTTGGAGCACTTGGCGCGGCCTTCGGTGCAGTGGTTAACTTTTGGCTAGGAAGCAGCAACGGGAGCCAGCGCAAAGACCAAATGCTGGCTGGAAAATGACCCCGCTGGCTATCTGGATGATGTGGTGGGCGTGGGTGACTGGGCGGTAAGTCGCTCGATCACATCGGCTGGTTTCAAGTGGGTATAGCGTCTGAGCGTTGCCCAACTCTGGTGGCCTGAAATCATAGCCACTCTGGGGATATCCAGCCCCGCTTCAAACAGTCTGCTCACGCCTTCATGGCGCAGATCGTGCAAGTGCAGATCATCAATGCCCAGCATCTGACAAGCCCGGAACACAGCAGAGCTAATGCTCTTACGGTCCCAAGGGCAGATGAACCCTTCCTTCGCTTTGGGCAGAAGGCTGATGATGGCCTTGGCCGCTGGCGGCACTGGCACCACCTCATTGCGCACCTTCTTCGGGTCTTTGGTGCCAAACAGCTTGATGGTTTCGCCATCGTAATGCTCCCAGCGCATCTTGCTAAATAGCTCACCGCTGCGCCGGGGCAGGGCTACCGCCAGATTCAGCGCTATCCGCAGCGGGATGGTTGTTCCGGCCAAGCTCTCGTGGTGCGTGCAAATCCGGTCAATCTCAGCGTCTGACACACGCCTGTCGCGCTCTGTACTCTTTCCAGCAATGCCCAGCTTCATCAGTTGGGTGACAGCATCGGCCACGACAGCGACATCCACCTTTAGGTTCAACTCGGCCCTAGCGGTCTGGTAGCAGGTTCGCAGTGTCATCATGGCATGAAGCACGGTCCCTGGCGCTCTCGTTTCCCCAAAGTCCTTTCCCCAAGTCACAACATCGCCGGATTCAACGCGCACAATCGGCATCATGCCAAGCCTTGAGTCGATCAGGTGCTTCATGGAATTGCTCATTCCACGGGTGTCTTTCCCGGCATCCTCCAGCGCCTTGCGGTGGGCCTTGACCACATCGGCCACCGTCATCTTGGACGGAGCGCCCGGATGGGTGCCGTTTTTAAACTGTTCCTCGACAGCGCAGCCCCACAAATACGCCTGTTTGTGGCTATCAAAGGTTTCGGTTTCTTGGTGGACAATGACGCCACCTGACTTGATCCGTACTATCGCCGTGTGGCGACCATTGCGGTCTCGGATGGTGGGCATTCTGGGGTTCCGGGTAGTTGGCGGTGTGACAAGCGCATTTTGTCACACCATTTGTCACACCGGACAGGTGCTTTTAGGTGTTTTACGGTGTGACAAGGTGCTGGATGCAACAACAGGCAATGCCAGAA
>CAJBLW010000561.1 GCA_903953985.1 uncultured Burkholderiales bacterium | reverse complement strand
GGCATCTACCGCCGGTGATGTTTGCAATCGCACCGGCACAGAAATGACCTGATTGAGCGAACCGATGAGGGCCTCTGGCGAAGCCATGGTCTCGGTGCTCGTTGAAGCCAATGAAGCCTCAGCCAAACGATCGTGTATGGCCCGGTCTTCCGGCAGAAAGAAAACTTTTAAAGGAGAGAAAAGAGGATCTGCAGAAAGCAGAACCCTGGGCTCAAGTGGCTCCACCCTGAACGCATCACGAACGCGTATGAAGTCAGGGCGAAGGGAGTGGGAAGATTCAACTTTGGCACTTTGGTCGGCATGGCGCCTGCGAGAACCACGCAGTGCAGACTTGCTTCCACTTAAAAAAGGCCTAAAAGGTCTCATTCAAAAAGTCTTGTACTTGTCAAAAGCAACAAAATACCACCTAAGGTGCAAATTTAATTGGTATCAGTTTTTGAGGCCAGGCGCTCATCGTTGAGCATGATCAAACGCTCAATTTGAGCCAAAGAAACCAGATGGGCATAGATGGCTGGCAAATAGCGTTTTTCACGCAAATCAACAAATCCTTCGGTGGACAAGCTGTTGAGTCTCTCTTCATTGAGGACGTAACAACCGTTGATATTTTTGACCTGATCCGATTGACGTACACGCATGTTCAGAGGCGTGAACATGTTGTGACTGGCTAAGTTTTTGCAAAATTCACGCGTAAATGCGTCCATCATCTGCAGCTCGCCAAGGTAACGTTTGACGTTTTCCAGCGGCTCAGCTGGCTCGCCTTGCTCATCAAAAAGGGCCGCGCCTTCGGTATCACTGATCAGGTCACTGCCTTCATCAATACAGACAGTAAATTTACCCTCCTCGCCTGCACCTGCCAATGCAAATGGATATCGCCTAATGATGGCTGGAATGTAAGAAGCCTGCCACTTGCCGTCAACACCCACAAACAGGTTTTCTCCAGCATCAAGACCCATCAACACCACCGGCTTAAAAGTGTCTTCAGTTTTATCTTCGAGAAAAACGACAGGATATATGGAAGCTGCTCGGGCAAATTCGTGCGCCATGATGGACGCGATGTGGAAATTTTTGGCAAAGTCGAATCCCTGCACTTGGCGAACTTTTGTATTGCTGTGACGTGACTTGTTAACTGGGACCAAACTGGAGTACATGATGAAAACCTCAAAATTTTAATACTATGATTTTAAAATAAATCGAAGTAATATTTCGTACTTTCTTATTATTTTAAAATGAATTTCTTTGACAGGGACCAAATTGGAGCATTTGATGAAAACCTCAAATATTTTCATGCGATTTCATTTAAACACAAGTACAAGCAAAAAACCAAAAATACCCAAATCATCAAACATTAAGGGATTTGCGGCAATAAGCATCTAATTTAACAAGTAGCACCTGCAAAACACCCACAACCCGCCTGAATGTTGGTCATCTGAATCCGGATGGTCAGAACTTTCAAATAGACATTCAGAGCCAGTTTTCTGGGAGTTTTTGAAAGCAGCTCCACGACCGATGACTTTTTCCGCAAACGCCTGAACCAGATGATCGATTTGCGCCACCCGCAAACGGTGCTTGCCAACCGAATGCCTTGGCAAGAGATCGAACCTTTCCCTGTGCAGCGCTGGGCACGTCTGATCAAGGCTGGCAAGAAGATCGAATACTTGGAATTGTTTGGTCCTATCTCTGTCGGCCAAATACTTGGCTTCGAGGCTGGGCGTTAGGCGCATGCACGCCAGTTCAAACTCATAAACGTCAGCGCACCATCGTTGGCAGGCTGGTGCGCGAGGTAGCTCGCAAAATGACCACGCTCAGCCAGGCCATAACGCTTGAGGACAATTTGATCGTGGATGCCAGGAGCTTTTTCGACAATCCGAATGACGGGCAAAAGATGCACGAGCAGATGGTCTTCGGCCTCAACCGACTACAAGACTCAGATCAACGCAGGATGCCGGCGTGATGCAATTTATGCAGGGACGACAAATTAAATGTTTTTATTTGTATTATTGATTGGCATCATAAACCTGCTGCCAGCACCACCGCCTTGATGGCAACACTGCAATTATCCAAAGGCACAATCAACTCGGGCAAATCCCTCAACCCTGATTCCTGCCTACAGGCCCGTCTGCAAAATGCCCATTCACTACCTATTACTTGGCATTTGAATCTGCCTAGCCGCGCTAAAGAGCGAGGGCCATGCCCGATGATGCATTTCGATGCTGGTGGTGATGCCTGTCACGGGCCAGCGCGTCTTGTCAGCGCTCTCAAAGCACAATGATCAAGGAAATGGGTTGGAAGTTCACATCAGTCGTATGGGGCAGCTGAGCGCATAGCCAAAACCACGCAAGGTGCGGATGGCGTCATCCGGCGCACCACAGGCACTGAGTTTTTTGCGCAAAGCGCTGATGCGCATTTCCAGGTTGGCGGCGACCAAGCCTTTCTCATTGGGGTCGACCAACTGCATGGCTTGCCAGCGCTCGAGTTTTTGGCCTGCTGCGCGGATGAAAGCCGCCAACAACAGATTCTCGCCATGAGATACAGCGACTTGACCTAGCGGGCCTTTGAGGCAAAGCTTCTGACTGTCCAAAAACAACTGGTCTGTTTTGACCAGTACAGCCGGCTTGAGACGCCGCGCTAAATTTTGAAGGCAGGCCAGCAACTCAGACTGCTCCACTGGCTTGATCAAATAGTTGTCAGCACCCGATTCATAACCTTCGAGCCGATCGTTCAGATGGCTACGGGCTGTCATGAGCACAATGCCAGCCATGGGTTGTGTCCGACGGATGCGTTCAATCAGGCTGAAACCATCTTCACCGGGCAAATTGACGTCAACCAAGTACAGATCGGGGACGCCGCGGGTGGGCGTGTCATCAACTTCTTCAGCGCACATGACGCCAGTGACCTGATGGCCTTGCTTGCGCAAAAAATCAACTGTGGCTTCACGCAAGCTATCGTTGTCTTCCACGAGAAGGATGTGGAGCGATGAGTCAGTGATCATGCCAAGTGAAATGGAGGATGGAGTAGTCAAAGTGGAAAACAATACCAGAAATAAGGACGCGACCCCATCGAATCAAACCCAATGAGACGGTTTACAAAGGCATGTACACCACAAAACGCACATGTGTTTGATCTGGAGCGTAATGAATTTGACCCCCAAGCACTTGCACCAAGTTGCGTACCAAATACAAACCAAGCCCAGTGCCCGCTTGGCGTCGCGCATGGGGGCTTCTGTAATACTTTTCAAAGACATGAGCGGCTTCTGGCCATCCCGCTGTGCCAGGCAAATTGCTGACTTCGAAGCAAATTTTCTGCGTCACACCGTCAGCAGCTGTTGCGCTGAAGAGTTTTACTTCAATCGGACTGTTGGGTTCGGCATATTTGCAGGCGTTTTCAATCAGATTGCTCAAAATGATGTGCATCAGCTGTTGATCGGTTTGAACAGTCCAATGATCTGGGGCTTGCATGATGACTCGGGCAGGCTGTGCACTGGCTGAGACAGCATCTTGCAGAAGAACTACCAGGTCAACGGGGACCAAATCGGCCTGCAATTGCCGATCGCTGAATTGAGCGGTTTGGAGGCAACGTTCAATCACGGCATTCATGTCACGAATCGCATGTCGGATTTCGTGACTGCCTTGTGCATCGACGTCCATCCGCATGTGCATGGTGGCCAGTGGGGTCTTGAGCTCATGGGCCAACATGGCCAGCAGCTTTCCCTGTTCTTCTCGGATGTCTCTTTCTTGACGGGTTTGTAATTGGGAGCGTTCCAGCGCCAGGGCGGTGTCTCGTTGCCGCACTTGTTGGACATGCTTGCGGTATTGCAACATCAACAAAATCAGAAAGGCTGTGAGCAATCCATGCACTTGCACCAAATAAAGTGGAATCTCACCGCCCTTGGCCAAACCAAGGCCTGGCAAAGACGCCACCAACAAAATCAACACCAGAAAACTGTAAAACCCGACCACCACCCAACGGGCAAGAACCGGTTTATCAAGATTTTCTTGCTTGTCCCACACGCGGGCTAAAGACACGGCCCACAAGAACAAGAACGGGGTCAGCAAAATTTCGACCATATTGATACGCAAGGCCAGCATGACGTGATCAAAAAATATCAGCAACAGCTTGGCCGGCACAAGCCACATCGGCAAGCGCAAAAGATAGCCCATCCAAGGGGGCGGCTCAAACTCAAGGATCAGCAGGATGTGGAAATAAATGGCCGCGCTGACGGCCAAAATGCTGGACAACGAGGTGGTGGTGTCCAACCAAGCTGCGGGCCAGTCTGCTGGCCAGAACACCCTCGTATAGCCCAACGAGCCCAATGCAAACACCAGAGCAGCGGCTTGTTTGAGGGCAAATGCTGCGATGACTTTCTCGCGGCCTGATAGCCACTGAAACCAGCCCCATATCGAGAAAATCAGAATCACACTGACATAAAGGGAAAATAGTAATTGCTGACCAGCGGTCATACGGTGCAACGCATCGTGATTGACTGCCTGGACAACCAACTGACGTGTACTGCTGGAGGACAACCTGATCCAGATATCTCGAGGGGCTTGGCCACGCATGATCGGGACCACGAAATCCAGGCCCTCGAAAAAATGTCCACGCGGATGGTGGAGGTCACCAACAACGCCGACTTGCCCGCCCACCAGTGGATCAAAAATCTGAATGTCGTCCAGATAAACCGGACGTATGCGCAACATCAGAGGCTCATCAACCTGACTGGGGGCAGGTTGAGCCTTCGGGTCAATTTGCAAACGCACCCAAACCGGCGCTTCACCAAAACCCAGGCTGATCACGCCCTCAAAAGTTTGGCCCCGTTGTTGGGCGACCTCGGACCAAGTTAACCGACCCGTTGGGTCTTCCAGCCAAGCTCGTTGGGTGATGTGGTCTTGTGCAGCGGCATGCCCAGCCCACCACAGTCCCATCACTACACATAGCCCCAGCAACCATCTGAATGCTTGGCGGCATGCGGCAATGGGTATCGACGATGGGGGTTGACGGTTTGTGAGCATGCGCGATTGTAGTTTTGGGCAGGGGTTCCTTGTTTATGCTATCCCACTGAAGGCGCTGTGCGCCCCCGGTACCGCCAAGATTTAGGGAAACTCTGCAAAAGTCCCGTGCCTGTGTGGCTGGCGTAAGCCCCGCCATGCATCATTGATCCAAGAAACAAGTCAGCCTTGATTTGAGCCTGAGCTTGAAGGAAACCCGCAAGCGCGAGTTCCTGAAACAGATGCACAAGTCGTCTAAAGGCCGGCGCTGATCGGTTTGATCACGCCTTACTGCCCCGATGGCAAGAAGAGGCGTTCTTTGATGTCCCTTTGTACCGGGAATTTATCCAGCTCCCAGAGTTCTCGCGCATACCTGTTGACGCCGATCCAATATTGACCACTAGGGGGTGCAATTCGGCAAACCCAAGGCCTTCGATCCATTTCCGGGGGTATTGCCCCGGCGCACAAAACCGGCCTGCCTGAGTTCAAATGCCCAAATAAGCTTTGCGGATTTCGTCGCGACTGCCCAGTTCGCTGGACAAGCCGGAGGTGACAACCCGTCCGTTTTCCAACACATAGGTGCGCTGCGAAATGGCCAAGGCACGGCTGACGTTTTGCTCGACCAACATCACCGCTGTCCCGCTGCGATGAATGGATTCAATGGACCTGAACATCTCGCCAACGATGCTGGGGGCCAAGCCCAATGAGGGCTCATCCAGCAACAGCAATCGCGGCAAAGCCATCATGGCACGGCCAATGGCGACCATTTGCTGTTGACCGCCTGACAAAGTCCCAGAAACTTGGTCTAGTTTGGCGCGCACCGCCGGGAAAAGAGCACAGACCTTCTCGAGAGTCTGAGCACGTTGGGCACGCGCGGCGGAGTGCATGGCACCCAACTCCAGGTTCTCTCGCACAGTCATGGTGGTAAAT
>CAJBLW010000560.1 GCA_903953985.1 uncultured Burkholderiales bacterium | reverse complement strand
CGTTTTTTTCCATCTCAGGGATCATGACCGAGCCAATCGATGCTGTGTCGGCCACCGACGAGCCGGAGATGGCCCCAAAAAAGGTGGAGGCCAAGATGTTGACCAGCGACAAGCCACCACGCACAAAACCGATCAGCACACCAGCAAACGCCACCAGCCGCCGAGACATGCCGCCCTCGGCCATGATCGCGCCCGCCAGCACAAAACACGGGATGGCCAGCAGGGAAAATTTGTTGACGCCACTGGCCATTTGGATCATCACCGCATCCAGCGGCAAGTCGATCCACAAGGCCCCCAACAAGGCCGCCATGCCCAAGGCGTAAGCCACAGGCATGCCCAACAACATCAACACCACAAAACTGCCAATGAGAACCAATGCATCCATGATCAGATCGCCTCCGCCGATGTGGGGCCTTCGTGGTCAAAAACCACCACGGCACGGTCATGTGCAGGTCCCCAAAACAACACTTCCAGGACAAACACCAAGGTCAAGAATGCCCCCAAGGGCAACGGCATGTAGGTCCAGCCTACCGCCAACCACGGTAATTCAGCCAAGGTTTGCCCCATGGTGCCCATGACCAGCTTGCTGCCCCACACGACCACAAAACCACAAATGACCAACATCAAAATGTGCACCAGTAAGGCGCCGATTTTTTGCACGCCAGCTGGCAAATGGTCCACCAGCATGCCCACGGCAATGTGGGCACCGGCTCGGTAACCCGCAGCCGCCCCCATGAACGTGAAGGTCACCATCAGCAAGACCGCCACCGGCTCTGGCCAGCTCGAGCCTGTACCCAGGACATAGCGGGCAAAAACGCCCCATGGAATGATCAGGCTCATCGCCAAAATCGACAGGCCTGAAATCCAAATGCACAACAGGTAAAGGCGGTCAAAGAAACGCAACATAGTCTAAAATCCTCGCGGGCGAGTTCATCAAAACCAAAGGGGACGGGCTCACCCCGTCCCCTCTCGCACAGCGGCTTCTAAGGCCGCTGCAAGCGGATTACTTGACCGCTTCGATGCGCTTCATCAGGTCGGCGTATTGCGCGCCGTATTTGGCACGCACAGGGGCAGTGGCGTCATAAAACGGCTTTTTATCAACAGACTTGAACTCAATGCCTGCGGCCTTGAGTTTGGTCGAATACTCGGTCACGCTCTTGTCCCACAAGGCACGCTGCTCCAATTGCGCCTCGCCAGAAAACTTCATCACACTGGCTTGGTCAGCCGGGGTCAATTTGTCCCAAGTGACCTTGGACATGACGAAAATTTCTGGAATGATCAAGTGCGTGGTCTGGGTGTAAAACTTCACGCCAGTGGAGTACTGGTTGGAGGTAAACAAAGTCGGTGGGTTGTTTTCTGCACCGTCTACCACGCCGGTTTGCAGCGCACTGTACACATCGTTATGGCCCATGCTGATGCCGTTGCCGCCCATGGCGTTCATGGTGTCAACAAACAGCGGGTTGCCCATCACGCGGATCTTCAGGCCCTTGAGGTCAGCCGGGGTTTTGATTTCTTTTTTGGTGTAGAGACTGCGCGAGCCGCTGTCCATGAAGCCCAAGGCCACCAGTCGGGCAGGGCTTTTGGTGATTTTTTCCAGAATCTCCTTGCCCACAGGCCCGTCGATCACGGCCCGCATGTGCGCCTCATCGCGGAACACAAAGGGCATATTGAACACGTTCACATCAGGCACCACCGGCCCCAAAATACCCAATGAAATGCGGGCAATCTGAATCGCGCCAACCTGGGTTTGCTCAACAACTTCTTTTTCTGAACCCAAAACACCGCCTGGGAACATTTGCAGCTTGAAGCGGCCATTGGTGGCGGCTTCAAGCTTTTTACCCATGTTTTCAACCGCCACCACGTTGGGATAGCCCGCGGGATGGACATCCGAGGCCTTGAGCACGGTTTGCGCGGAAGCCATGGGCGTCATGGTCATGGCCAGCACTGCGGCGGCCGCTGAGGAAAGCAGGTTTCTTCGAAAGTTCATGGGGGTCTCCTGTGAAAGTTTGAGGGCAATAGGCATCAACTGAAACATTGAAAGCGCAACATCAAGTCATCAGTTGTCGTACAATTAGCAGCATGATTATCGTTGAGCTTCGACATTCGGACAGCTAGGGATTACCCATGGATGCACAGATCTCCATACTGAAAAAGCCTGGCGGCCTGGCGGTACAGCTGGTGCACGCCACGACCGAACAAATCCGCAGCGGTCGACTCAAAGCTGGCGACAAATTGCCGACCGAAGCGGCCATCATGAAAGATTTTGGCGTGAGCCGAACCGTGGTGCGCGAAGCGATTTCGCGCCTGCAGGCCTCGGGCTGGGTCGACACGCGCCATGGCATTGGCACCTTTGTGCTACCCAAAAGCGAGCACCCTTCTTTTCGCATCAGCCCCGAGCACATGGGCACCCTGCGCGAGGTCATTGCCCTGCTTGAATTTCGCATCAGCGTGGAAACTGAAGCCGCTGCTTTGGCTGCTGTCAGGCGCACGCCGGAGGATTTGTCTGAATTGAAGTTGTCACTTCAAGCCTTCGACAGTGCTCTGGAAGAAGGCCGCGACGCCGTGATGGCAGACCATCAGTTTCACCAGGGCATTGCCCGAGCCACCCAAAACCACCACTTTGTCGACCTGATGCATTCCTTAGGTGCGGGCGTCATTCCTCGCGCCCGGATCAGCAGCATCCTGACCACCGACCCGGAGCGGCAAAACTACCTGCGACGCGTTAACCAGGAACACGAGAGCATCTACAACGCCATTGCGGAGCAGGACGTGGAGGCCGCCAGAGCCGCCATGCGCACCCACTTGGCCAACAGCCGAGAACGCCTGCGCAAGAGCGACCCCGACAGCCCTGGTTGAATCAACGCTGCCCATCACCCGCGTTTTCCCCAATGGCCAATACGCCATTAAGTTGTACGATGTCTATTGACTCGCATCTCTACACCATGACTCCCCATCACACCCCCACCATCACCCGCATGCAGGTGATCCCCGTCGCCGGTCACGACGGCATGCTGATGAACCTCAGTGGTGCCCACGGCCCGTTTTTCACCCGCAACATCGTCATCCTGACCGACTCGTCGGGCCACACCGGCCTGGGCGAAGTGCCTGGGGGTGAAAAAATTCGCCAGACTCTGGAAGACGCTCGCCCAATGGTTGAAGGCCAACCGATTGGCCAGTACAACGCTGTTTTGCAGGCCATGCGCCAACAGTTTGCCGACCGCGACAGCGGTGGCCGAGGCCAGCAGACCTTTGACCTGCGCACGACCATCCACGCCGTCACGGCCGTTGAAAGTGCCATGCTGGATCTGTTGGGCCAGCACCTGGACGTGCCGGTGTGCGCCATGTTGGGCGAGGGCCAACAGCGCCAGCGGGTGCAGATGCTGGGCTATCTGTTTTATGTGGGCGACCGCCTGCAAACCGACCTGCCCTTCCGCAGTGAACCGGACCAAGCTGACGACTGGCTGCGCCTGCGCCACGAAAAAGCCATGACTGCCGCCTCCGTGGTGCGACTGGCCGAAGCCACACAAGCGCGCTACGGCTTTCAGGACTTCAAGCTCAAAGGCGGCGTGCTGCGCGGCGAAGAAGAAGTCGAAGCCGTGGTGGCCCTGCATGAGCGCTTTCCCAAGGCACGCATCACGCTCGACCCCAATGGCGGCTGGCTGCTCAAAGACGCGATTCGCCTTTTGCGCGACCACCGCAGCACCATGGCCTATGCCGAAGACCCGTGCGGCGCAGAAGGCGTGTTCTCGGGCCGAGAAGTGATGGCCGAATTCCGCCGCGCCACCGGCTTGCTGACCGCCACCAACATGGTGGCCACCGACTGGCGCGAGATGGCCCACAGCATCCAGCTGCAATCGGTCGACATTCCACTGGCCGACCCGCATTTTTGGACGCTGCAAGGCTCGGTTCGCGTGGCGCAGCTGTGCCAAATGTATGACCTGACCTGGGGCTCGCATTCGAACAACCACTTTGATATTTCACTGGCCATGTTCACCCAATGCGCCGCAGCGGCACCGGGCAAAGTCACCGCCATCGATACGCATTGGATTTGGCAAGACGGCCAGTTCCTCACCAAAGACCCTTTGCAAATCAAAGACGGCTACGTCGATGTGCCGGCCAAGTCCGGTCTGGGCATCGAGGTGGACATGGACGCAGTCATGAAAGCGAACCAGATTTACCAGCAGCACGGGCTGGGCGCACGCGACGACGCCATCGCGATGCAATATCTGATCCCCGGCTGGAAGTTCAACAACAAAATGCCTTGCATGGTGCGCTGAAATCAACACCACCCCACACATTGACCCCCATTGAGGAATCACACCATGGACATGCCCATCAACCATTTCAAACACGCGATCCATACAGGCCAAAAGCAGATTGGCCTGTGGTCGCACCTGTGCAGCAACATCAGCACCGAGATCCTGGCGCATTGCAACTTTGACTGGCTGCTGCTGGACATGGAGCATTCCCCGAATGACCTAACAGAAATTGTGGCGCAGTTGCAAGCCATGAAGGGCAGCCCCACCACCGCCATCGTGCGCCCGCCGTGGAACGACATGGTGACCTTCAAGCGCCTGCTCGATGTGGGCGTGCAATCTCTGTTGGTGCCCTACATCCAAACCGAAGAAGAAGCGCAACAAGCGGTGTCTTACACCCGTTACCCACCGCACGGCGTGCGAGGTTATGCGGGTGCGCCCCGCGCCAGCCACTATGGCCGCGTGAAGGGCTATGCCCATCACAGCAGCGAAGAAATTTGCCTGTTGCTGCAAGTCGAAACCGTGCTGGGCCTGCAAAACATCGAAGCCATTGCGAATGTCGATGGCGTGGATGGCGTGTTCATCGGCCCTGGTGACTTGTCCGCCGCTTTAGGTCACTTGGGTAACCCCAAGCACCCTGATGTGCTGAAAGTCATTGACGAATCCATTGCCCGCATCCGTGCTTGCGGCAAAGCCGCAGGCATCCTCACGGGCGACGAAGCCTTGGCCAAACACTACGTTGAGCAAGGCTGCCTCTTTGTGGCCGTGGGCGCTGACCAAAACGTGCTGCGCGACAGCGCCACGGCCCTGGCGGGTCGTTTCAAATCCTGAACCTCAAAAACCACATGCTCAAAACGCCTGCCTCCCCCATTCGATTTCCGCGCCTGCTCCTCACGGGTGCGGGTGGCAACCTGGGCAAAGAGCTTCGCCCTCGCCTGAAAGCCTATTGCGACTTGCTGCGAGTGAGCCACCGCCGCGAACTGGACCCAGCGGGTGCGGGCGAAGAGGTGCAGCTTGCCTCGCTCGAAGACAAAGACCAGATGATGGCCTTGCTCGAAGGCGTGAACGCGGTGGTGCACATGGGCGGCGTCTCGACCGAACAGCCTTGGGAGCCGATTTTGGCGGGCAACATCGTGGGGATGGTCAACCTGTATGAGGCAGCCCGCCTGCAAGGGGTCAAGCGCATCGTGTTTGCCAGCTCCAACCATGTGACTGGCTTTTACCGCCAAGACGAGGTGGTCAACACCCGCATGCCGCCCAAGCCCGACGGGTTTTATGGGCTGTCCAAAGCCTTTGGTGAAGACCTGGCCCAACTGTATTGGGACCGTTGGGGCATCGAGACCGTAAGCCTGCGCATTGGCTCCTCGTATGCCGAACCCAAAGACCGCCGCATGCTGGCCACTTGGTTGAGCTTTGACGACCTGGAGCGCCTGGTGGTGGCGGCCCTGACCGCGCCCATCGTGGGCCACAGCATCGTTTACGGCATGTCCGACAACCAGACGACCTGGTGGGACAACACCCATGCCAAACACCTTGGCTACCGGCCTCTGGATTCGTCCGACGCGTTCCGCCCTGCCGTGGAAGCACGCCAACAAAGCATCGACACACTAGACCCTGTCGCCATCTACCAGGGCGGGGCTTTTGTGAAAGCCGCCCCTCACGGCTGAAACACACCGCAAGAAAATTCAAACCTGCTGTCCCAAGTTTCACACCCAGGGCGCTCCCCAGCGGCTACGATTCGGGCCAACCTATATTGGAAAACTCTCAGGAGACCCCTCATGTCCGTGATCACCACCATAGAAGACCTGCGCGTTTTGGCCGAAAAGCGCGTACCGCGCATGTTTTATGACTACGCGGACAGCGGCTCTTGGACCGAAAGCACCTACCGGGCCAACGAAAGCGACTTCCAGAAGATCAAGCTGCGCCAGCGCGTGGCCGTCAACATGGAAAACCGCAGCACCGCCAGCACCATGGTGGGCGAGCAAGTCGCCATGCCGGTGGCCATTGCGCCCACGGGCCTGACAGGCATGCAGCATGCCGATGGCGAAATCCTGGCCGCCCGCGCTGCCAAAAAATTTGGCGTGCCTTTCACCTTGTCCACCATGAGCATCTGCTCCATCGAAGACGTCGCTCAGCACGCCGGTGAAGGCTTTTGGTTTCAGTTGTACGTGATGAAAGACAGGGGCTTCATCGAGCGCTTGATTGACCGCGCCAAAGCCGCCAACTGCGGCGCGCTGGTGCTCACACTGGACTTGCAAATTCTGGGTCAGCGTCACAAGGACCTGAAAAACGGCCTGTCTGCGCCACCCAAACTGACGATCGCCAACATGATCAACATCGCCAGCAAGCCCCGCTGGGCCTTGGGCATGCTGGGCACACCGCGTCGCCAGTTTGGCAACATCGTGGGCCATGTCACGGGCGTGGCTGACATGAGCAGCCTGTCTTCGTGGACCGCCTCGCAGTTCGACCCCGGCCTGAATTGGGGCGATGTGGAGTGGATCAAAAAGCGCTGGGGCGGCAAGCTCATCTTGAAGGGCATTCAGGACGTGGATGATGCCCACATGGCGGTGCAATCGGGTGCCGACGCCCTCATCGTCAGCAACCATGGCGGCCGTCAGCTGGACGGCGCGCAGTCCAGCATCGAAGCCCTGCCCGCCATCGTGGATGCCGTGGGCCAAAGCATCGAAGTGCACATGGACGGCGGCATCCGCAGCGGCCAGGACGTGGTGAAAGCCCGCGCCCTGGGTGCCAAGGGCGTCTACATTGGCCGATCTATGCTGTATGGCCTGGGTGCCATGGGCGAAGCAGGCGTGACCAAAGCGCTGGAAATCATCCACAAGGAGCTGGACCTGACCATGGCCTTTTGCGGTCGAACGCAAATGGACACGGTGGACAAGAGCATCTTGCTGCCAGGCACCTTTCCTACAGGCCGGTAAGCAGGCGCGGCCAGGGGTTGGGCAAGGCCAAAACCCATTGGGGCCGCGCTATGCTTAGCGGGTGACTGCTTCACCCGTTTCAAGCGCCATGGCCCTGCCTATTCGACGCATCGCCCACCTCGACATGGACGCGTTTTACGCGTCCTGCGAGTTGATGCGCTACCCGCAGCTCAAGGGCTTGCCGGTGGTCATTGGCGGCGGCCGCCGCAAGGAAGACGACCTGCTGGGCAAGCTGCAGGCCGCCTACCCTGATGGCGAATGGAACGCAGAGACCTTTGCCGAGCGGCTGGACCGCATTCCGGTGGACTTTTTCCCGCGCATCGCGGGCTACACCGGGCGCGGCGTGATCACGACAGCCACCTATGCGGCGCGGCAGTTTGGCATTGGCTCGGCCATGGGCCTGATGAAAGCCGCCAAGCTCTGCCCACAAGCCATTTTGTTGCCGGTGGACTTTGAGCGTTATCGGCACTATTCGCGCACCTTCAAAAGCATCATTCTGGACATCGCCCCCGTCATGCAGGACCGGGGTGTGGACGAGGTTTACATCGACTTTACTGATGTGCCCGGCGGCCAGCGCGAGGGCGGGCGGGTGCTGGCACGGCTGATCCAAAAAAGCATTTTTGAGGCCACGGGCCTGACCTGCTCGATCGGCGTGGCACCCAATAAACTCATCGCCAAGATGGCCAGCGAGTTCAACAAGCCGAACGGCATCTCCATCGTTCATGAGGCCGACCTGCAAACCCTGATCTGGCCGCTGGCTTGCCGCAAGATCAACGGCGTGGGCCCCAAGGCCGATGAAAAGCTCAAAGGCTTTGGCATTCAAACCAT
>CAJBLW010000559.1 GCA_903953985.1 uncultured Burkholderiales bacterium | reverse complement strand
TGGTGGCGGTGTTCTATGCGCTCATTTGTGGCAAGTTCATCTACCGCACGCTGGAGTGGAAAGCCGTACCGGACATCCTGTCGCGCTCGGCCTTGCTCACGGCCTCGGTGTTGCTGATCATCGGCACGTCCGCCTCGTTCGCCTGGATTTTGACCATCGAAGGCATGCCCCAAACGGTGGCCACCTGGTTGTCCAGCATGCACCTGAATGCCTGGACCTTCCTGATCGTCATCAACGTGTTTTTGCTGATCTTCGGCATCTTCATCGAGCCGCTGCCTGGCGTGATGGTGTTGGTGCCCATCCTGGCACCTGTGGCGGCCAAACTGGGCATTGACCCGATCCACTTTGCGATGGTGGTGATCTACAACCTGACACTGGGCATGATCACACCGCCCGTGGGCGGCTTGCTTTTTGTGACCTCCAACGTCTCCAAAGTGCCTCTATCCGAGCTGACGCGCGAGCTCAAGCCCTTCCTGTGTGCGCACGGCGTGGTGCTGGTGCTGCTGACTTTTGTGCCAGCGCTGTCCAACTGGCTTCCGCATACGATGGGTTTCAAATAAGGAACAGATGATGACGCAAAGAATTGTGGCCAAGTACTGGCTGGAGACCGGTGACGACCCGATGCGGGCTGCAGAAACCATCGCGGGTGAGCAGTCGAGTGGAACTTTCCTGAAGCTGGCGGCCGAGACCCCGGAGCTCAAGGAGCGATCGGGGGCGCGGGTGGAAGCCCTGGAGATTCTGGACGTGGTCGATGCCCCCAGCCTGCCCGGGGGCATGGCGTCCAAGCGTTACACACGCTGTCTGATCACGCTGTCCTGGCCACTGGAAAACCTGGGCCCGTGTCTGCCCACCTTGATGGCCACCGTGGCGGGCAATCTCTTTGAGCTGCGACAGGTCTCGGGTTTGCGCCTGCTGGAGCTGCAGCTGCCCGAGGCCTTTGCCAGGGCCTACCCCGGTCCTGCTTTTGGCATGGAGGGGACTCGCCGCTTGAGCGGTGTGCAGCAAGGGCCACTGATCGGCACCATCGTCAAGCCCAGTGTGGGCCTGAACCCACAGGAAACCGCCGAACAGGTGAAGATGCTGGTCGATGGTGGCATCGACTTCATCAAGGACGATGAGCTGCAGGCCGATGGCCCGCACTGCCCTTTTGATGAGCGCGTCACGGCCGTCATGCGGGTGGTCAACGAAGCCGCTCAACACTCAGGCCGAAAGGTCATGGTGGCGTTCAACATTACGGGCGAGCTTGACCAGATGAAGCACCGCCACGATTGGGTCTTGCGCCATGGCGGAACGTGCGTGATGGCCTGCCTCAATTCGGTGGGTTTGGTGGGCATGACCGCATTGCGCCGCCACAGCGTCTTACCCATCCACGCGCATCGGGCAGGCTGGGGCTTTTTGAGCCGCAGCCCGGCGCTGGGTTGGGATTTTGCAGCCTGGCAACCTTTTTGGCGCTTGGCCGGGGTGGACCATCTGCATGTCAATGGCTTGCGCAACAAGTTCAGTGACAGCGATGAGACGGTGATCGCCGCTGCACGCTCGGTGATCCAGCCGCTGTTCAAGGACCAGGCCATGGCAGCCGTGCCGGTGTTCAGCTCGGCCCAGACCGGTTTACAGGCGCATGACACGTTCAAGGCGCTGGGCAACGCCGACCTGATCTGCACGGCCGGCGGGGGCATTTTTGGCCACCCTCAGGGGGTGTCGGCCGGTGTCACGGCGCTGCGTGAAGCCTGGGACGCTGCGCAAGCCGGGGTTGACCTGCACGCGTATGCCGCCACCCGCCCTGCGCTGCAAAGCGCACTGGGTTTTTGGTGAACGCCATGACGAACGATCAGGCATCCGAGCATTTGCCGCAGGGGCTGTGGCTGACCTATTACGGTGACGACTTCACCGGCTCCACCGATGTGATGGAAGCCTTTACCGCTGCGGGGGTGCCCACGGTGCTTTTTTTGCAGCCGCCGCGCCCGCAAGACCTGGCGCGCT
>CAJBLW010000558.1 GCA_903953985.1 uncultured Burkholderiales bacterium | reverse complement strand
CCATGGCCCAGCACCGTTACGAGGTGCAGGCTGCGCTGTACATGCTGGCGCTGCACCGCCTGTTGCGCGCCCGCTTAGGAGATGCCTACGACCCGGCTCAGCAATTGGGCGGTGCGGTGTATTTGTTTTTGCGCGGCATCGACGGGCCTGCGGGAGGCTGCTGCACCTTGCCAGCGCCACTGGCATTGCTGGATGGCCTGGATGCCATGTTGAACACCGAGGTGGTGGCATGAGTTTGAAAAACCCCCCGCGCATCACGACCGTGCCGGCTTCGCAAATGGACTGGCTCAATGACCTGCCTGCTCAGGGATTGAGCGCTCTTCAAAGCCTGGAATGGTTGAACCTTTGGACCGGCCAAGGCCTGCTGCGCCACATCGACAGCGCTTTCGCCGCGCAGGTGTTGCGGCTTGATGCCAAGGCCCCTGCACCCTTGCTGGTGGCTGCTGCCATGTTGGCGCACATGGAAGGTCGTGGCCACACCTGTCTGCCTTTGGCCGAACTGTGCCAGCCTCCCGTGGCGCTGCTGGGCTGGCCTGCGGCGGCGGTGGATGGTGCGCAGGGCCTGAAGGCCTTGTGGGCGCACCTGCCCGCCACGCTGGCCGATTGGCAAACAGCTTTGCAGGGCACTGTGTCTGGTGCGTGTTGGCGTGGGGTCGATGCACCGGACCAGGGCCAGCCGATGGTGTTGGGTGGCCCGGCCGATGCGCCGCTCTTGTACTTGCGCCGTTATGCGGGCTATGAGCAGCGCGTGGGCCAGAGCCTGCTGCAGCGTGCGGGTGAGGCATTGGCCGTGCCCGAGACTGCGGCACGCGAATGGCTCGATCGTTTCTTTCCGCCTGTTACCGAAGAGCCCACCATCACCGATTGGCAAAAGGTGGCCTGTGCGGTTGCATTGCGGGCGCGCCTGTCGGTTATCACCGGTGGGCCCGGCACCGGCAAGACCTACACCGCAGCCCGTTTGCTGGCGCTGCTGCTGGCGCTGCACCCTGATGGCAGCCCGCTGCGCGTGGCGCTTGCCGCGCCCACGGGCAAGGCGGCGGCGCGCCTGAAGCAATCGATTGACGATGCCCTGACCCGCTTGCCCGTGCCCGCTGATGCGGGCTTGGACCTGAGCGCGCTGATCGCCCGCATGGGCCCGTCCCGCACGCTGCACGCGTTGCTGGGCGCACGGCCAGACACACGTGCTTTCCGTCACCACGCCGCCAACCCGCTCGATGTAGATGTACTGATCGTGGACGAGGCCTCGATGGTGCACCTGGAAATGATGGACGCGCTGCTGCAGGCTTTGCCACCCACCGCGCGACTGGTGCTGCTGGGCGACAAAGACCAGCTGGCCTCGGTCGAAGCCGGTGCGGTGTTGGGCGATTTGTGCCAAGACGCGGCAGAGGGCCGCTACAGCGCGGCCACGGCGCAGTTTGTGCAGCGCGTCGCCGGGCAGACCTTGGTTGCCGAATTTGTGTTGCCTGATCCGGCCCCCGTGCTGGCCCAGCAAACCGTGATGCTGCGCCAAAGCCGCCGTTTCAAAGGTGCCATTGGCCAACTGGCGCTGGCGGTGAACCGCGGCGACGCGGCGGCGGCCCGAGCTTGCTTGGGTGGCGCAGACAACGCGGTGGCCTCGCCGGTTTCGGCACTCCAGCCCAGCAGTCCCCAAGCCGTTTGCGCCCTGGCGCTGGGTGCATCAGGCAAGCCTTCTTATGCCGATTACTTGCGCCTTTTGCAAACCGGCCCGGCCGGGCAGGGGACTGAAGCGCACAGCCGCTGGGTCAGCAGCGTGCTCAAGGCCTACGAGCGGTTTCGCATTTTGTGCGCTGTGCACCAGGGCGACTGGGGCACGCAAGCGCTGAATGTGGCGGTGCAAAAAGCCCTAGCCGATGCTGGCCTGCTGCGCATTCAGGTCGAGTGGTACGAGGGGCGGCCTGTCATGGTCACCCGCAACGACGCGCAGTTGGGCGTGTTCAACGGCGACGTGGGCTTGGTACTTCCCAACACCGAAGGCAAGCCCAAGGTCTGGTTCTTGGACGGTGAAGCCCTGCGCTCGGTCAGCGTCATGCGCTTGGCCCAGGTCGAAACGGCGTTTGTCATGACAGTGCATAAAGCCCAGGGCTCGGAGTTCGAGCACACCGCTTTGGTGTTGCCACCCGGTGGTGCCGAGGTGCTCAGCCGTGAGCTGGTGTACACCGGCATCACGAGGGCCCGCGAGCAGTTCACCTTGGTCGAGGCCGAAGCCGGTTTGCTCGCAACGGCCATTGAACGCCCCAGCTTGCGCGCCAGCGGCTTGAGTCGATGGTGGGTTTGATCACTCGGGCACAGCGCTGAGGAGCTGAAGAGCTGCCCCCGAAGCCCTCAGTTGGCATAGCCCTCGCAAGCGCCCGCATTGGCTTTACCCCGGCATTCGCGCAGCAGGCGTTTGTCGCGCTCGGCTTTGCTTTCGCCCGAGCCGGACGGGGCGGGCTTGGGTGGTTTGGCCGCTTTGGGTTTTTGGGGCTTGGCCGGTTTTTCTGCAGAGGTGACGGCCATGAAGCTGTCTGCTGCGGCGCTGGCGGGGGGCATGGCCAGCAGGCAAAGTCCCCATCCTAGGCTTGCAAGCATTGACGATAAATGCCGTACGTTCATGGCGGTCTCCCTGTCTTTTGTTGTGGGTCTCATCATAGGCAAGCGCAGCTTTTGCGCAAGTGGCGACACATTCAATCATGGGTAGCCATTAGGATGGCGGCATGAATAAAAACACCGCCCCTTTCATGCGCCAGGCCGTCATGGACCTGGAAGAGTCCCGCATCCGTGAAGTCGCCAACGCGGGCATGGGCCGCCCCGATGTGCTGGCCTTTTGGTTCGGTGAATCTGACGAAGTCACGCCCGACATCGTGCGCCAGGCGGCCATCGATTCGCTGCAAAAGGGCGAGACCTTTTATTCGCACAACCTGGGACTGCCCGCGTTGCGAGAGGCGGTGGCCGACTACATGTCGGCGCTGCACGGCGCCGTTGCAGTGGACCGTTTGGCCATCACCTCGGGCGGCGTGAACGCCTTGATGCTGGCGGCGCAAGCCCTCATCGATGCCGGCGACGAAGTGGTCGCCGTGACACCCGTGTGGCCCAATCTGACGGCGCAGGCGCTGGTGATGGGCGCGAATTTGAAGTGCGTGTCCCTGAGTCCGGTGAACGGCCAGTGGCAGCTCAACATGGCGGCGCTCAAAGCCGCCATCACACCCACCACGCGTGTGTTGATCGTCAATTCGCCCAACAACCCCACGGGCTGGACACTCAGCCGTGCCGAGCAGGCCGACATTTTGGAACACTGCCGCAGCACCGGCACCTGGGTGCTGGCTGACGAGGTGTACGAGCGTCTTTATTACGAAACCGACACCGCCAACGGCTGCGCCCCGTCGTTTCTGGACGTGGCCGAGCCGGAGGATCGCCTGGTTGTGGTGCACAGCTTTTCCAAGAGCTTTTTGATGACCGGCTGGCGTTTGGGCTGGCTGGTCATGCCCGCCGCCATGACGCCCCACATGGGCAAGTTGATCGAGTTCAACACCTCATGTGCCTCGGTGTTCACCCAAAAGGCGGGGGTGGTGGCTTTGCAGAACACCGCCGACATCACGCCGCGAGTGGTGGCGCACCTCAAAGCCTGCCGCGACACCCTGGTGCCGCTGCTGCAAGCCGTGCCGGGCGTGCAAGTGGCCCCGGCCAAGGGCGGTATGTACGCGTTTTTCAGGCTCGAAGGACACCCCGACTCGGTGCAGACTGCCAAGCGATTGGTGGCCGAGGCCGGATTGGGCTTGGCCCCGGGCGAGGCCTTTGCGCCAGAAGCGGCCGGTTGGCTGCGCTGGTGCTTTGCGTCCAAAGACCTGGCGCGGTTGGCGCAAGGCGTGGAGCGGCTCAAGACCTGGCTGCTCGCCAATGGGGCAGGGGGCTGAGGTATTTGATGAAGGATGAGCCGCGGGATCAGCAGAGGTTTGAAGGTGGATCAGCCGCTTCAACGGTAGATATTGCCAGAGCGGCATGTTGAGACGGTCCGGGTGGGTGAACCCAGCGACCGTCAAATGGAACGATTGCGCGCCAGCGGTGGGTTGCGTGAAAAATACTGCAGGATGCCGCGCAGCAGGGCGTCAGTCAGTTGCTTCTGGTACGCCTCGCTGCGCAGTTTTTCTTCTTCTTCCGGGTTGCTGATGAAGGCGGTCTCGACCAGCACGCTGGGGATGTCGGGGGCTTTGAGCACGGCAAAACCGGCTTGCTCGACACGGGGTTTGTGCAACTTGCCCACGCTGCCGATCTCGCGCAGCAAGCTGTTGCCCAAAGACAAGCTGTCCTTGATTTGCGCTGCGGTGCTCATGTCGAGCAAGGCGTGTTGCACCTGAGCATCTTGCCCGCCCAAGTTCACGCCGCCGATGTCGTCGGCCTTATTTTCCTTTTGCGCCATCCAGCGCGCCGCAGCGCTCGTGGCCCCGCCCTGGCTGAGCGCGAACACGCTGGCGCCTTGTGGGCGCGGGGTGTAAAAAGCATCGGCGTGGATGCTGACAAACAGGTCCGCTTGCACGCGCCGGGCTTTTTGTACGCGCACATGCAGGGGCACAAAAAAGTCGGCATCGCGGGTCATGAAGGCCCGCATGGGGCTGTCGCCCACGCTGCTGGCGTTGATGCGCTCGCTCAACATTTGGGCAATTTTCAGGACCACGTCTTTTTCGCGGGTGCCGCCCGGGCCAATGGCACCCGGGTCCTCGCCGCCATGGCCTGGGTCCAACGCGACCACGATCAGCCGGTCGGTGCGGGGCGGCTCGGATGGCTTGCCCGGGCGGTTCGGGCTGTCCATGAAGGGGCCGTCGCTGCGGGACAGGTCGGGTCGGCGGGTCGTCGGCGCGGGCAAGGGCATGCCCCCTGAGCCGGGCTGGGTTTGCCGGGCAATCAGATCGCCCAAGGGGTCGTTCACCGCGGCCGAGGCCCCGGGCAGGCTGCCCACCGCAGACGGGGTTTTGGACGCGGTGCGCTCTTGGATCAGTTGCTCCAGTGGGTCGATGGCCTGGCTGGGGTAGAGGTCGAGCACCAGGCGGTGGGCGTAAGGGGCCACGGGTGGCAGGCTAAAGACTTGCGGCGCGATGGGGTGTTTGAGGTCGATGACCAGGCGCACCACGTTGGCGCTGAACTGGCCTACGCGGATGCCGGCAATGTTTGGGTCAGACGCTTGCACCTTGCCCACCAGTTCACGCAATGCGGCGTTCAGTTGCATGCCTTGGATGTCCACCGCCAGGCGCGGTGGCGAGGCGATGAAGGTCTGGGTGCTCTGGATGGGCGCGTCCGATTCGAGCGTGACGCGGCTGTAATCGGGGGCGGGCCAAACGCGCACCGCCAGCATGTTGGCCCCGCGAGCGAGCTGTGCAGCGCCCAGGCTCAGTACCAGAAAACCAGCTTTGATCAGGCGGCGGCGGTCACTTCGCATGGGCTGCGCCTTGCATCCAGGCTTGAAGCCACATGCGCCCGCGCTCTGTGCCTGTGCTGATGCGCACCTGGCGCTGGTATTCGTCGATGGCGTCGAGCGCGATCACCCAATCGGGCGGGGGTAGTTGCCCCGCCACTTTGTCTGGCCACTCCATGAGTTTCAGGCCCGGCCCGGCAAAAATGTCGCGAAAGCCAGCGTCTTCCCATTCCTGCGGGTCGTTGAATCGGTAAAAGTCGAAATGCCAAATCGGCCATGCCGCGTCAACCGTGCCCGCTTGGTGCGGTTCGACCACGGCGTAGGTCGGACTTTTGATGCGGCCCGTCACCCCGGCGGCGCGCAGCAGGTGGCGCACCAGGGTGGTCTTGCCCGCGCCCAGGTTGCCGCGCAACTCGATGCGCGCATCGCGCCCGCCGGGCCAGCTTTGCAGGCCTTGCGCTAACTGCTCAGCAAAGGCTTGGGTGTCTGTTTCATGCGGCCACAAGCCCTCCCAATGCGCGGGGACGGCGGGGCTTTCTACAATCGGCGGGTGACTGCTCAACGTACTCAAATCGACCTTCTTGAACTGTGGCCCCAGATCCAGATCTGGGCGCGCGAGCTGGGATTGTCCCAAATTGGCGTGGCGGGCATCGATTTGTCCTCGGCAGAGCCCGGATTACAAGCCTGGTTGGCCGCAGGGTTTCACGGCAGCATGGGCTACATGGAAAGCCATGGCATGAAGCGCGCCCGCCCGGCCGAGCTGGTGCCGGGCACAGTCAGCGTGATCTCCGCCCGCATGGACTACTTGCCGCAGGACACGCCGCCCGACTGGCTGCCCCGCGAAACCGCCCGCAGCCTGCAGCCGGGCGAGGCGGTGGTCTCGCTCTACGCCCGGGGGCGCGACTACCACAAGGTTTTGCGCAGCCGAATGCAAAAACTGCAGGACCGCATCGCCTTGGCCATTGGTCCCTTTGGCCACCGCGTGTTCACCGACTCGGCCCCGGTGCTGGAGGCTGAGCTGGCCACCCGCAGCGGCTTGGGCTGGCGTGGCAAACACACTTTGGTCCTCTCACGCGAGGCCGGGTCGATGTTTTTTCTGGGCGAGTTGTTTGTGGACTTTGCGATGCCCGAAACGCCCTTCGTGTCGGGGCATTGCGGCCAATGCACCGCCTGCATGGACTTGTGCCCCACGCAGGCCATCGTCGGCCCCTACAAGCTCGATGCGAGGCGCTGCATTTCTTACCTGACGATTGAGCACGCCGGGCCGATCGATGAGGCCTTGCGGCCGTTGATCGGCAACCGCATTTATGGCTGTGACGATTGCCAGTTGGTCTGCCCCTGGAACAAGTTCGCGCAAGTCAGCCCTTTGCCCGATTGGCAGGCACGCGAAGGCTTGGGCGCGGGCAGCATCGCCGAGCTGATGAATTGGAACGAGGCTGAATTTTTGCGCCGCACCGAAGGCAGTGCCATCCGCCGCATTGGGCACGCCCGCTGGTTGCGCAATTTGGCGCTGGCGGCTGGCAATGCGCTGGCCTCGCCGGCCTTGCCGGAAGGTGAGCGCCAAGTTTTGCTGCAGGGTTTGACTGTGCACACAGATCACTCAGACCCAGTGGTGCAAGAGCAAGTGGCTTGGTCACAAGCCCAAAATGCGGCCCGCCTTGCGCCAAGAAGTTGGACCTGAAGGCGCCGACCTTCAAAGCAAAGCCTTGGCTGGTGGTGCCAATTTTGTTCAGCCGCGCAGCACACCCAATGCAAACGGCAAGCTCAACATGCCGGCCAAGGTGGACAGTGTGACCAGGCCCGCCACATAAGGTCCGTTGTAGCCCATGCGGGCGGCCAGGACATAGCAAGTGGAGGCGGTGGGCAAGGCTGAAAAAGCCAGCAGCATGGTGGTTTGGTTGGGGTTCAGGCCAAAAAGCAGCGTCAGACCCATCGCCATCAGGGGCATCAACATGTGTTTGATCAGCAGCACAGCGGTGCTCAGCAGTTTGCCTTGGCGCAAGCTGCCCAGTTGCATGCCTGCGCCGGCCGCCATCAAACCCAGCGCCAAAGAGGCTGCACCAATGCGGCTGACGCTGGGCTCCAGCACATCGGGCATGCGAAAGCCCAGTAAGTTGGCCGCCAGGCCTGAAACGGTGGCGATGATGAGGGGGTTGCGTACCAGTTCTCGCAAAAAGCCAGTCTGGGCTTGTCGAACCATAGGCCAGACCGCAGCAATGTTGAACAGGGGCACGCAAAAACCAATCAGAACCGCAATCATCAGCAAGCCTTCGGGCCCGGCCAAGCGTTCGGCCAGCGCCAGTCCGATGAAGGAGTTGAAGCGAAAGCCCACCTGCGCCGCCGCAGCGTGGTCACGCCGGTCCAGATAGCGGCCCAGCACAGGCCAGTAGGGCAGGCTATAGGTCAGAGCAATGGCCCCCAGCGCCAGGCTCAGGCCCGCACCAATCAGGCTGGAGGCAGCCGCCAGGTCCAGTGGGCTTTTCACGATGGAGTGAAACAACAGCACCGGGAACAAGAAGAAAATCACCAGGCTCTCCACCTGTTGCCAGACCGGGCGGTTCAGGGCCGTGAAGCGGCAAATCAGATAGCCGCACAGAATCAGGGAAAAATCAGGAAATAGGAGTTGGGCAAAATTCACGGGGCTAGGATAACCCAGTGCGGGTGTGTCCTTGACGTGCTGCTGTCACCTCTAACGCCTTCTTGCGCGGTTTCAGGGCTTTGTGGGTTTCCCCCCTCACGCCAGAACCCATTTTTTGCCTATCATGTGCGATCTTTTAAGGAGTTTTTCAAATGAAGCGTCGTAGTTTGGTTTCTGCAGCCGGTTTGGCTGTCACCGTGTTGGCCAGCGGATCGGTGTGGGCGCAGGCTTACCCCAGCAAAACCATTCGCCTGCAGGTGCCGTTTGCGCCTGGCGGCACGACCGACATCGTGGCCCGCGTGATTGCCGAGCCGCTGGGCAAAGCCCTAGGCCAAAGCGTGATCGTCGAGAACAAGGCCGGTGGAGGCGGTGTGGTGGGCGCGACCGAAACCGTGCGCGCTGCGCCCGATGGCTACAACCTGGGCATGGCCACCGTGTCGACCACGGCGGCCAACCCGGCCATCAACCCCAAGATTCCGTACAACGTGCTGACCGACTTCACGCCCATCATCAACATTGCGGCCACCCCCAACGTGATCGCGGTGCACCCCAGCTTTCCGGCCAAGGACTACGCCGGCTTTGTGGCCGAGTTGAAGAAAAACCCCGGTAAATATTCTTACGCCTCGTCGGGCACGGGCGGCATTGGCCACCTGCAGACCGAGTTGTGGAAGAGCCTGGCCGGCGTGTTCATCACCCACATCCCATACCGTGGTGCAGGCCCGGCCTTGAATGACACCGTGGCCGGCCAGGTGCCGATCATTTTTGACAACCTGCCCTCGGCGCTGCCCTTCATCCAGTCGGGCCGTTTGGTGCCCATCGTGGTGGCCGCGCCCCAGCGTTTGTCGCAGTTGCCCAATGTACCCACCTTCAAGGATGTCGGTCTGGAGCCCGTCAACCGCATGGCTTACTACGGCATCCTGGGCCCGAAAAACCTGCCCAAAGAGGTGGTCGACAAGATCAGCGCGGGCGTGAAAAAAGCCCTGCAAGAGCCGGGCGTGACCAAGCGCATCAACGACACCGGCTCGTTGGTGGTTGCCAACACGCCTGACGAGTTCACGGCCCAGATCAAGGCCGAGTTCGAGGTCTACAAAAAGGTGGTGGACCAGCAAAAACTCAAGCTGGACTGATCTCAGTCCATGCACGAGGCCAGCCAGAGCGCCATCGAACGATTTGCCGAGGCCCTTTGGCTGGAGGACGGACTGTCCGACAACACCTTGGCGGCTTACCGCCGTGATCTGTCCCTCTACGCCACCTGGCTGTTTTTGACGCACAGGCTGGCGCTGGAGGCGACCGAAGAACACCACCTGCAGACTTACTTTGCCGAGCGCCATGGCCAGACCAAGGCCACTTCGGCCAACCGCAGGCTCAGCGTGTTCAAGCGGTTTTTCAGGTGGGCGCTGCGCGAACGCCTTGTTCAATCCGATCCCACCTTGCGCATGCTGGCCGCCAAACAGGCCTTGCGGGTACCCAAGACCTTGGGCGAGGCGCAGGTCGATGCGTTGTTGTCAGCCCCCGATGTCACCACCCTACTGGGCTTGCGCGACCGCGCCATGCTGGAGTTGATGTACGCCAGTGGCCTGCGTGTGAGCGAGTTGGTGAGCCTCAAAACCCTGCATGTCTCGCTCAATGATGGGGTGCTGCGCATCATGGGCAAGGGCAGCAAAGAACGCCTGATGCCCTTTGGTGAAGAAGCCCGTGAATGGTTGCAGCGCTACATGGGCCAGGCCCGACCGGCCATGTTGGACCAGCGACAAACCCTAGACCTGTTCGTCACCACCAGCGGCAGCACACCCGGCACAGCGATGTCGCGCGTCATGTTCTGGAGTTTGGTCAAGCGCTACGCCATCGAAGCGGGCATCACCGCGCCCCTGTCACCGCACACGCTGCGCCATGCTTTTGCCACGCACTTGCTCAACCACGGGGCCGACTTGCGCGCCGTGCAAATGTTGCTGGGCCACGCCGACATTTCCACCACCACCATCTACACCCATGTGGCACGCGAGCGGCTCAAGGCGCTGCACGCGCAGCACCACCCGCGCGGCTAGCGCAATGCGGCCAATTCCGCCTCTTCAAATCCTGCCAAGCGCCGCGCCGTCATGTTGAAAGGCGGTCGCAATTTGGGCGCGTCGTATTGCGCGATCAAGTCGGCATAGTTGAGCACGGGGTCCAGGCCGCGCTCGGTGCACAGGTGGCGGTACCAGCGGTTGCCTGCGGCCACATGGCTGATTTCGTCTTGCAAGATGATGTCCAGAATCTCACCCGCCCGGTGATCGCCCACGCTGACCAATTTGTTTTTCACGCCCGGTGAGGCGTCCAGGCCCCGCGCCTCCATGGTGCGCGGCACGATGCCGATGCGGGCCAAGATGTCGCCTTGGGTGCGCTCGGCCATGTCCCACAAGGTGTTGTGGGCCGGAAAGTCACCATAGTCAAAACCCATGTCCAGCAAGTGCTGGCGCAACAGGGTGAAGTGTTTGGCTTCTTCCTGGGCAATGCGCACCCAGTCGGTGTAAAAATCCTCGGGCATGCCTGCAAAGCGCCAGACCACGTCGAGCGCCAGGTCGATGGCGTTGAGTTCGATGTGCGCGATCGAGTGCACCAGCATGGCCCGGCCTTCGGGCGTGGCCATGGATTTGGCTTTGAGCTGGGTGTGCGGCACCAGCAGCGGGCGGTCGGCGCGGCCGGGGCCCGCAGCAGGGGCGCTCAGGCTGTCATTCACGCCCACGGGCAGACCCAGGTCCAGTGCCAAAGTGGCCTGGGCCTTCAGGTTTGGGTCGGTTTGCGCCCAAGGAAGCAGGGCGGCGGAGCGCAGGGTGTGCATGGTGATCGTTGGCAGCGCCAACGGCCGGTGGTGAGCATCCCTACAATTGTAGGTTTTCAAGAAAACGCAACCGACAGGAGCCCTCATGGCCATTTACCAACTCGATTCCCACATTCCCGACGTGGCTGACAGCGCCTGGGTGGCCGACAACGCGCAGGTCATGGGCGCGGTCACGATCGCAGCCGATGCCAGTGTCTGGTTTGGCGTGACGGTGCGTGGCGACACCGAGACGATTGAGATCGGTGAGGGCAGCAACATCCAGGACGGCAGCGTGATGCATGCCGACCACGGCAAGCCCATCAAGGTCGGCAAGCATGTCACGGTGGGCCACATGGTCATGCTGCACGGCTGCACGATTGGCGACGAGTCGCTGATTGGCATTGGCGCGGTGGTGCTCAATGGGGCCAAGATCGGTAAAAACTGTTTGGTGGGTGCGGGCTCTTTGGTGACCGAAGGCAAAGAGTTTCCCGATGGCTCGATGATCATGGGCACGCCCGCCAAGGTGGTGCGTGAACTCAGCCCCGAGCAGATCGAAGGCTTGCGCCAAAGCGCCCGCCATTACGTGGAAAACGCCCGGCGTTTCAAGGCGGGCCTGAAAAAAATCAGCTGATTTTTCAGCTAACTTTTCAGCTGCAGCCAATGCTTTTTAACTTTTGAGGATCGGCCCCACCGGGCTGTTGATTGCACTTTGTCCGAACTCCATAAATTCATTTTCGAAGGCCTGCCGGTGCGCGGCATGTTGGTGCGCCTGACCGACGCCTGGCAAGACATCCTGGCGCGGCGCGCCGCCAACTCCGAGACCGGTGCTTACCCCGCGCCCGTGCGCCAGTTGCTGGGCGAGATGGCTGCTGCCGGCGTGCTGATGCAGGGCAATATCAAGTTCAACGGTGCTTTGGTGCTGCAGATTTTTGGCGATGGCCCGGTCAAACTGGGCGTGGTCGAAGTGCAGCCCGACCTGAGCCTGCGCGCCACCTGCACCCAAGTGGGCGCTGTGGCCGACGACGCGACGCTGAGTCAGATGGTGAACGTCAACAACGAGGGCCGCTGCGCGATAACCCTTGACCCGCAAGACCGCTTGCCGGGCCAGCAGCCCTACCAAGGCGTTGTGCCCTTGTTTGGTGACCGGGGTGAAAAGCTTGAAAACATCAGCGAAGTGTTGGAGCATTACATGCTGCAGTCCGAGCAGCTGGACACCGTGCTGGTGTTGGCGGCCGATGACAAGGTGGCGGCGGGCTTGTTGATTCAGCGTTTGCCCATCGAAGGCGAGGGCAATCTGGCGGGTCAAATCGATTCACTCATGCGCGAATCGGTGCTGGGTCAAAGCGAAGACTTCAGCCGCATCTCGATCCTGACCAAAAGCCTCAAGCGCGAAGAGCTGCTGGGTCTGGACGCCGAAACTATTCTGCACCGCCTGTATTGGGAAGAGCCCCTGGCCCGGTTTCAGCCTTTCATCGGCGAGACGGGCCCACGCTTTGCCTGCCGCTGCAACCGCGAACGCGTGAGCAACATGATCCGCAGTTTGGGCACCGAAGAGGTGGAAGGCATCATTGCCGAACAGGGCCAGGTGGAGGTGGGTTGCGACTTTTGCGGCGCGCAGTACCGCTTTGACCCGGTGGATGCGGCGGGATTGTTCACCGGTTTACCGAGTGATTTACCCCCGGGCTCGGTTCACTGAGTTCAGGCTAGGCCCAGCAAAGTGGCCTTGCATCCAGCAGCGGTCTTGAAGGCGCTGCCGGACGCGGCACACAGGGCGATCAGCTGCCTCGGGTGATGGGCATCCCCAAATCACCGGGCAATGCCAGTTGTTTGGCCAGCTCCAGTTTGGCCAGCGAGTTGCGGTGCACTTCGTCCGGACCATCGGCCAAGCGCAAGGTGCGCTGGTGGGCGTAGGCATAGGCCAGCGGGAAGTCTTGCGACACACCGCCACCACCGTGCGCCTGAATGGCCCAGTCGATGATCTGGCAGGCCATGTTGGGGGCCACGATTTTGATCATTGCGATTTCGGCCTTGGCGACTTTGTTGCCTACGGTGTCCATCATGTGCGCGGCCTTGAGTGTGAGCAGGCGGGCCTGCTCGATCATGCAACGCGACTCGGCAATGCGCTCTTGCCACACGGTCTGGCGGGCCACTTCGCGGCCAAAGGCGACGCGCTCGTTCAGGCGTTTGCACATCAACTCGAGGGCGCGTTCGGCGATGCCGATGGTGCGCATGCAGTGGTGGATGCGGCCAGGGCCTAAGCGGCCTTGTGCGATTTCAAAGCCACGGCCTTCGCCCAGCAAAATGTTCTCGGCTGGCACACGCACGTTCTTGAGCAACACTTCCATGTGGCCGTGCGGCGCGTCATCGTAGCCAAACACCGACAGGGCGCGCACCACGGTGATACCGGGCGAGTTGGCGGGCACCACGATCATGGACTGCTGCTCGTGCCGACCCGCGTCGGGGTTGGTCTTGCCCATCACGATGTAGACCGCGCAACGTGGGTCACCCGCGCCAGACGACCACCATTTGCGGCCGTTGATGACGTACTCGTCGCCGTCGCGGCGAATTTCGCATTCGATGTTGGTCGCATCGGACGAGGCCACATCGGGCTCGGTCATTAAAAACGCCGAGCGGATTTCGCCGCGCAGCAGGGGTTCTAGCCAGCGGTCCTTGAGCTCTTCACTGGCGTAGCGCTCGAAGGTCTCCATGTTGCCGGTGTCGGGTGCCGAGCAGTTGAAGATTTCTGCGGCAAAGGGGACGCGGCCCATGATCTCGCACATGGGGGCGTATTCGAGGTTGGATAGGCCTTGCGGGGCGCGTGAGGACTTGGGCAAAAACAGGTTCCACAAACCGGCGGCCAGCGCCTTGGGCTTGAGTTCCTCGACAATTTTGGTGGGCACCCAGGCGTTGCCTTTGGCGCGGTTTTCGGCTATCTCTTCGAAGAACCTCGCCTCGTTGGGGTAAATGTGCTCGTCCATGAAGGCCAACAAACGGGCCTGCATGTCTTTGACCTTGGGGGTGTATTCAAAATCCATGGTCTATCTCCTTGAAGTGATGGGTCGTAAATGGGGGTATTCAGGCTTTGCAGGCGAACTGCCATGCCAACTCAGCCATCGGGCGCGCACCGGCACCGGAGGTTTTTGCTTGATCGCTGGACGCGGTGCCGTCTTCGACGCGTTTGGCGATGCCTTGCAAAATCGCGGCAATTCGGAACATGTTGTAGGCCAGATAAAAGTTCCAGTCCCGGGCCAAGGCCTCGGGCGTGGTGAAGCCTGTGCGCTCGCAGTAGCGGCGAATGTATTCTTGCTCGGACGGAATGCCCAAGGCCGCAAAGTCCAGACCGCCAATGCCACGGAAGGTGCCGGGGCTGATGTGCCAGGCCATGCAGTGGTAGCTGAAGTCGGCCAGCGGGTGGCCCAGCGTGGACAGTTCCCAGTCCAGCACGGCCAGCACGCGGGCCTCAGTGGGGTGGAACATCAGGTTGTCCAAACGGTAGTCGCCATGCACGACACCGACCATGGACGCGTCTTTGGCACTGTCCGGGATGTTTTTCGGCAACCAAGCGATCAGTTGGTCCATTTCTGGAATGGGCTGGGTGATGGAGGCGGCGTATTGCTTGCTCCAGCGGCCAATTTGGCGCTCGATGTAGTTGCCAGGTTTGCCGTAGCTGGACAGGCCTTGCTGGGCCACATCCACTTTGTGCAGCGCGGCCAGGACACGGTTCATTTCGTCGTAGATCGCGCCGCGCTCGGTTGTCGTCATGCCGGGCAAGGACTGGTCCCACAGCACACGGCCTTGCACGAACTCCATGACGTAAAACGCGCGGCCAATCACCGATTCGTCGTCGCACAACACATGCATCTGGGCCACGGGTACGTCGGTGCCGTGCAGGCCTTGCATGACCGTAAACTCGCGCTCGATGGCGTGGGCCGAGGGCAGCAGCTTGGCCACCGGGCCGGGCTTGGCCCGCATCACGTATTGGCGCGAGGGGGTGATGAGCTTGTAGGTGGGGTTGGACTGCCCACCTTTGAACATTTCTACGCTCAGCGGGCCTGCAAAGCCGGGGAGTCTGGCGCTGAGCCAGGCTTGCAAGGCCGGGATGTCGAAGGCGTGGGTGCCCGTGACAGGCCGGGTCCCCACGAAATGGTCAAATGCACTCATGGATTAACCCGGGCTGTGGGTCGGCCGCTCCAAGCGGCTGACGGGAGAGATAAATTCGAACGCGTCAGTGGTCTGCGTTCACGATCAACAACAGCGCGTCGCGGTCCAGCACCACCAGGCCACCCGGCTCGATGCGGATGATTCGCTCGCGCTCCATTTGCTTGAGTTCCTGGTTCACGCGTTGGCGTGAAGCACCCAGCAATTGCGCCAGCTCTTCCTGCGCCAGTTGCAAACTGATGCGGATCGCTTTGGCGTCCGACAAACTCGGCACACCATAGCTGCGCAGCAAGTGGTTGAGTTGCTTGGCCAGGCGCGCTCGCAAGGGCAGGGTGTTGAGGTCTTCCACCAAGCCGTAGAGTTGGCGAATGCGCCGCGCATGCAGGCGCAACATGGCGTCGTAAAACTCGACGTGCTGCGTCAGTATTTTTTGGAAGTCGGCCTTGGTCACGTTCAAGGTGGTGGTGTCGCCGT
>CAJBLW010000557.1 GCA_903953985.1 uncultured Burkholderiales bacterium | reverse complement strand
TGGGCCGGCGCTAGGCAGGCCATTGCGGTCCAGCCATCGTAGTGGCCCGCATGGTGGCCGATGGCGGAACCGCGCAGCATGACGACGAACCAGCCACACCCATAGGGCGACGGCCGCGAGGTCTGCAGCAACGCGGGCGAGAACATTGTGGCCATGCTCGCCGCCGACAGCAATCGACCGCCCAACAAGGCCTGCAGCCAGTCCAGCGCGCCATGCGCGGTGAAGGAGATGTCGCCGTCACCAATCACCTCGCGCCGGGCACTGGCCGCGTCGCGGCCCGCGATGCCAAGGCCCTGTGCGTTGGCGTCCCGGGTCCACTGTGGGCTGGCTACTGTGGCGCCTACACAGCCGGCCCGGTCGAACAGCGCCTGCAGCGCCGCGGCGTACGGGCGCCCGGCAAGTTGCGCGATCAGGAAACCGAGCAGGATGTAGTTGGTATTGGTGTAGATCCAGCCTGCGTCGTGCTCAAAGACTGTAGCCATGGCGCCGTAGCTGCGCATGAACTCGTCGCGCCGCTCGGGCACTGTCTCGGCCTCGGTATAGGCCAGGTATTCGGGCAGCCCACTGGTGTGGCGCAACAGGGAGAGCACAGGGCGCTGCGCCCAGGCAGCCGGCACATCGGCAAGGTAGCGACCAATCGGCGCTTCCAGATCCAGTGCGCCGGCCTGCGCCAGATCCAGCACCGCGCAGGCGGTGACATGCTTTCCCAGGGACGCGACCGAAAACCAGGTGCTGCCGGTCACGGGGCGTTCGGAACCTGTGGCTTCGACGCCGGTGGTGAAGACGCTCCGACGCCCGGGCGCCAGCAGGCACACTGCCAGGCCGGGAATCCCGAATTCGCGCGCACTCTCGGTCAGGGTTGCGGCCAGAGCTGCGGGCAGAGGTGATATTTCGGACATAGGGTAACTCGACAATCTGTTCAGTATTTTAGCCATCGGTCGCAGCCGCGACAAGCATAGTCGACTGGTCGTTAAAATAACAATTCAACTTTGGAGCGCAACCTCCCCATGAAGACCAAGACGACGCCAAGCGCCAAACCACGCAAGAAATCGACGCCCGCCAAGGCAGCACCCGCTGTCGAACCCAGCGCGCCCGAAGTTCTTGGGGCAACGCAGGCCAACGCTGAGCCTTCGGCCGGAGTCGGCGCGCGACTGCGCTACGTTCGGGAGCTGCACGGCCTGTCGCAGCGCGAACTCGCACGCCGCGCGGGCCTCAATCACGGCACCATCGGCTGTATCGAGAAAGAAACGATCTCGCCATCGGTGGGATCGTTGCGCAAGATCCTGGACAGTCTGCCGATGATGCTGTCCGAGTTTTTCTCTCTCGATCCGGACATCGAGACGCAGGTCTTCTTTCGACGCGATGAACTGCTCGACGTGGGAGCTGGCGGCATCTCCTTGCTGCAAGTTGGACGCAATCTCACAGGCCGGCCTCTGCAGATTCTTCTGGAGCGCTATGCACCAGGCGCCGAAACGGCCGCGCAGCCGTACAGTCACGAAGGTGAAGAGGGTGGCGTTGTCATCCAGGGGCAGGTCGAAGTCACAGTAGGCGGTGTCGCGAAGGTACTTGGGGCCGGTGACGGCTACCTGTTTTCGAGCCGCCTGCCCCATCGCTTTCGCAACGTCGGCGATGACGAGGCCGTGGTGGTCAGCGCCAATACGCCGCCCCTATAAACACCATCGGCGCCGCCGCGCAAAGCCGACGGAGGTCGGCTTTACAAAACACAGTGGATGATATATTATCCACCGCATGCAACACCTGCGGAAACCTTATCTCCTCTTTCTTGGCGACGTCACGCTAAAGTCAGACGCCAAGACCGGCTTCGGATTGCGCGACTGGTGTCCGGCTGACGTGATCGGCG
>CAJBLW010000556.1 GCA_903953985.1 uncultured Burkholderiales bacterium | reverse complement strand
GCCGATACCCACCGCCTCAAGGTCTGGGGCCGCGTGGGCATTCCAGACGCCGCACGCGCCCGCGCCGACCAGCAGTTCGCCTATGTGAACGGCCGCTTTGTGCGCGACAAAGTGGTCATGCACGGCGCGCGCAGCGCCTACGAAGACGTGCTGCACGGCCACAAACAACCGGCTTATGCGCTGTTCATGCTGATTGACCCGACCCTGGTGGATGTGAACGTGCACCCGACCAAGATCGAAGTGCGCTTTCGGGACAGCCGCGCTGTGCACCAGGCCGTGCGGCATGCGCTCGAAAACGCGCTGGCCGCGCCGCGCTCACACAAGCTGAACGATGACGACGCGAACCCCGCCAGCGGCTTTGCGCTGAAAAACGGCCCCGCCCCCAAAGCCTTGCCCGAATCGGCCGCCTGGCAACAAGGCGGCATGGCATTTGAGCGGCCTGGCCCCTCGACCTTTTCTGCCCCAAGCTACAAACCGGCCGATTTTGTGCGCCCCCGCGTGGACGGCGAACAAGCCATGGCCGACTTGAAGGCGCTGTGGAACCCACCTGAGCGCAGCGAAGACCTGAGCGCTCAAGAACGCGCAGCGCCCGATTGGCTTCAGGCTGCCCGTACAGCAACTGCGCTGGACCCTGCGGGCGCGATGCCCCACCCCATAACACCCTTGGCCGCCCTGCCCCCCCTGCCCGAGGGCGACTGGCCGCTGGGTCGCGCCATCGCGCAACTGCATGGCGTCTACATCCTGGCCGAAAACAAGCAAGGCCTGGTGGTGGTGGACATGCACGCGGCGCACGAGCGCATCGTGTACGAGCGCCTGAAAAACCAACTCAGCACCACGGACGCCTCGCGCATCGCCAGCCAACCGCTGCTGATCCCGGCCACCTTTGCCGCCACCCCCAACGAAGTGGCCACCGCCGAAGCCTGCGCCGAGGTGCTGGAACAGTTGGGGCTGGAAATCTCACCCCTGTCGGCCAAGACCCTGGCCGTGCGTGCCGTGCCCACCAGCTTGGCGCAAGGCGACGCGGTGGAGTTGGCGCGCAGCGTGTTGGCCGAGTTGGCCCAGCACGACGCCAGCACGGTGGTTCAACGCGCCCAAAACGAGATCCTGGCCACCATGGCCTGCCACGGTGCGGTGCGCGCCAACCGCCGCTTGACGCTCGACGAAATGAACGGCTTGCTGCGCCAGATGGAAGACACCGAACGCTCCGACCAGTGCAACCACGGCCGCCCCACTTGGCGTCAGATGACGCTGCGCGATTTGGATGCACTGTTCTTGCGGGGCCGGTGATGGGTCAAAAATTCGTCGTCCTCATCCTGGCCTTGCTGCTCGGACTGCAACCCGTCGCCAGCGACCTGTATTTGCCGGCCCTGCCCGTCATCACCCAGGGTTTTGGTGCCAGCATGGGTCAGGCCCAACTCACTCTCACGGCGCTGCTCCTGGCATTTGGTCTGTCCCAGCTCTTCTGGGGTCCCATGTCGGACCGCTTTGGGCGCAGACCCATCCTGCTGTGGGGCATGGCGGCTTTCACCCTCGCATCGGTGGCGTGCGCATTTGCCCCCAACATGGCCTGGCTGATCGCAGGCCGCACGCTGCAAGGCATCGCCATGGGCGCGGGGGTCATGGCCGCGCGAGCGGTGGTGCGAGACCTGTTTGAACCAACCCAAGGTACCCACGTCATGTCGCAAGCCCTCACCGGCCTGGGCATCATCGCTTGCGTATGCGCGCCGCTGGGCGGCCTGCTCACCGATTGGCTGGGCTGGCGCGTGGCCCTGATCGCCGCCGCGGTGTTTGGCGCCGGCACCCTCGCCTTGCTGGCCTGGCGCTTTGAAGAAACCCTGACCCAAACCGATGCGCACGCCTTGCGCGTCGGCCCCCTGATTCGGGCCAACCTCGACATCCTGCGCCACCCCGTATTCCTCACCTGGTGCGCTCTGTCTTCCGCGTCTTACCTGGGTCTGTTCACTTTTCTGGCCAGCTCGTCGTTTGTCTTCATTGAATTCATGGGTTACAGCAAAACGGCCTATGGTTTTCTGATGCTCAGCATGTCGCTGTTCTATATCGTAGGCACCTTTTTGTGCCGCTGGATGCTGCGCCGCACCAGCGCGCACCGCACCGTGGGCATGGCAGCGGTGCTGACCTTCACCGGCGGTGTCAGCATGGCAGCCCTGGCCCATGCCGGAGAAGGCCAGGACTGGTACGGTGCTTGGGCCGTCATGGTGCCCATGTACATCTTCATGCTGGGCCACGGCGTCCATCAGCCTTGCGGTCAAAGCGGCGCCGTGGCGCCCTTTCCGCAAAGGGCAGGCACCGCTTCGGCATTGAATGGGTTTTTGATGATGCTGGGCGCATTCTTCATGGGCGCCTGGCTCAGCAACCACATGGACCGCCCGGTGTTTGCGCTGGCGCACGGCGTCTTGCTCTGGGCCTTACTCATCACGCTGGTGGCGTGGACCGCCGTTCAGCGCCACGGCCGCACAGTGATCATGGCAACAGCAGCGGCATGAATAGACCTGACGCCATCGCCATCGTGGGCCCCACGGCCAGCGGCAAAACCGCAGCGGCACTGGCCTTGGCCCAAGCCCTGCAGCCCCAAGGCGGCGCAGAAATCATCAGCGTCGACTCGGCGCTGGTTTACCGTGGCATGGACATCGGCACCGCCAAACCCAGCCGCGAAGAACTGACCGCCGTGCCGCACCACCTGATCGACACGCTGGACCCGCTGCACAGCTACAGCGCGGCAGAATTTGCCAAAGATGCTACCCGGCTCATTCAGGACATCCGTGCACGCGGCAAAACACCGCTGTTGGTGGGCGGCACCATGCTGTATCTGAAGGCGTTGCTGGAAGGCCTGAACGACATCCCTGCGGCCGACCCGCAGGTGCGCGCCCAAATTCACCAACAAGCCGAGCAGCTGGGCTGGCCCGCCCTGCACGCCCAACTGGCTCAGGTGGACCCGCTGACGGCCGCGCGCCTGGCCCCGGGCGACAGCCAGCGCATTGGCCGCGCCTTGGAAGTCTGGACCGCCACAGGCCAAACCCTGAGCTCCTTTCACCAAAGCGCCAAAGCGCAAGCGCCCGACTGGCACATCCCTGTCATCAGCCTGGAGCCGCTCGACCGCGCTTGGCTGCACCAGCGCATCGCACTGCGCTTTGAGCAAATGCTGGCAGCAGGGTTTTTGGACGAGGTGAAGGCCCTGCGGGCACGCGGCGACCTGCACCCCGACTTGCCATCGATGCGCTGCGTAGGCTACCGCCAAGCTTGGGAGGGACTGGACGCGGGCTGGCGCGAGGCCGACATCCGCGAACGCGGCATCTTTGCCACGCGTCAACTGGCCAAGCGGCAAATCACCTGGCTGCGCAGCATGCCAGGGCGGTTGGTGGTGGATGCCCAGGCGGCCGATGCG
>CAJBLW010000555.1 GCA_903953985.1 uncultured Burkholderiales bacterium | reverse complement strand
TTGGACGACGCCACGCAAGCCATGGTCGATGAAGCCGCCAAAGCCAATGGGGTGTCCAAAAGCCGTTGGGTGGCGGACATCATCCGCACTTATGCGGCGCACGATTGGCCGCAAGACTGCTTGGCGCTGGCGGGCCGTTTCGCAGACTTCCCTCTGAAGACAGATGCACCCCGCACCCAGCCTGCCGATGTGCCGCGCCTGATTTATTGATGCCCGGCCATGTTGATCCTCGACAGCAACACCATCAGCTATTACTTCAGAGGCGACCCACAGGTGGTGCCTCGCTTGCAAGCGGTGAGGCCAGGCACGCTTGGCGTTTCGGCCGTTGTGGCGTACGAGTTGCGCTACGGACTCATGCGCTTACCCCAAGAAGCGGCCGAACCTCGCTTGGCCGCCTTGGCACAATTTCTTAGACCCATGCAAATGCTGCCCTTTGATGATGAATGTGCCTTACAGGCCGCCAAAATTCGCATTGCTTTGGAAGCGGCAGGTACGCCCATCGGCCCACACGACACCTTGATAGCGGCCACAGCCATGCGCCATCAAGCCACACTCATCACGCGCAATGTGCGCGAGTTTTCTCGGGTACCGGGTCTGCAGTGGATCAACTGGCACGACGACAGGCCAGCCCTTAACCCCTGACCGAACACAAAGGCCCAACGCCAGTTCGTCCCACACCCCAGGTCAACTGTCGCTTTGTCATGCACATGACTGGTTTGACCCCAGCCTCAATTTAAAGTCCAGTCATGATGCATTTTTACGAACCCCACCTGGGCCACGGCCTCAAGCACGACCCGTTCAACTCGATCGTGGGTCCCCGCCCCATTGGCTGGGTGTCCAGCCGCAGCGAAAGCGGGGTGCTCAATCTGGCGCCCTACAGTTTTTTCAACGCCTTCAACTACGTGCCCCCGCTGATCGGGTTTTCCAGTGTCGGGCGCAAGGACTCGTTCAACAACATCGAAGCCACGGGTGAGTTTGTCTGGAACCTGGTCACGCGTGACTTGGCCGAGGTGATGAACCAGACCTGCGAGGCGGTGCCGCCTGAGGTGAGCGAGTTTGAATTGGCGGGCTTGACCCCAGAGCCTTCACGCATCGTGGGCGTGCCGCGTGTGGCGCAAAGCCCGGTGAGCTTCGAGTGCCGGTGCACACAAATCTTGCAACTCGAAAATCTGGACGGCAAAAAGATCGAGACCTGGATGGTGTTTGGCCAAGTGGTGGGCGTCCACATCGACCAGCGGCTGCTGAACAACGGGGTCTATGACACGGCCAATGCGGGGCACATCTTGCGCGGGGGAGGCCCAGCCGATTACTTCAGCATCGGACCGGAACAACTCTTCAAGATGTACCGCCCCGAAAGCGGTGCCCGCGACCTGCCCAAGTGAGTTTGCCCAAGTGACTTGACCCAAGTGACACGGGCCTTGGGTTTTCCCTAGCCCAAGCGGGGCACGGTGGGCCGCATGATTTGGGCTGACCCGTTCAACCCACGCCCTTCATGAACACAGCAACCTCACCAGCCCCTGCCCAGTCCCCCATCTGCAGCACCATGATGCAGATGCCCTTGTCGCTGAACCATTTGCTCGAGCGTGCCGGCACTTTGTTTGCCAGCAACGAGATCGTCTCGCGCCTGCCCGACAAGTCGCTGCGCCGGCACAGCTACGGCGCGTTTTACCAACGCACCCGTCAACTGGCGCAGGCCCTGCAAAACATGGGGCTGCAAAAAGGCGAACGCGTGGCCACGCTGTGCTGGAACCACCACGCGCACCTGGAGAGTTATTTCGGCATTCCGGCAGCGGGCGGCGTCATGCACACCCTCAACCTGCGCCTGTCGCCCGAAGAGATCGCCTGGATCGCGGGCGACGCGCAAGACAAGGTGCTGATCATCGACGACGTGTTGCTGCCGCTGTACCAGCAGTTTGCGCACCTGTACCACTTCGAACGCGTGATCGTCTTCCCCTTCTCCGGTGCCGCCGTGCCCGCACCTTTCACCGACTATGAGCAGCTGCTGGCCAGCACTGATGCCCAGGGCTTTCAATACGCCCCGCATGCCGAAGACGATGCGGTGTCGATGTGCTACACCTCGGGCACCACGGGTCGCCCCAAGGGCGTGGTGTACTCGCACCGCTCCACCATCTTGCACACCTTGGTGGGCTGTTTGGGCGACTTTTGGGCCCTCAAAGGCAGCGACGTCGTCTTGCCCGTCACCCCCATGTTCCACGCCAACAGCTGGGGCATCCCCTACGGCGCCGTGATGATGGGCGTCAAGCTCGTGTTCCCCGGGCCGCACCTGCACCCGGAGGATTTGTTGGACCTGATGACGGCCGAGCCGCCCACGCTGTCGCTGGGCGTGCCCACCATCTGGATGGGCCTGATCCAGGCTTTTGAGGCCGCGCAAACCACCCAGTCGGGCCGTTGGAAGCTGCCCGCCGGTATGCGCTCTTTGGTGGGGGGCGCAGCTGTGCCGGAGGCGCTGATCCGCGCCTTTGACCGGCACGGCATTTGGCTTTTGCAAGGCTGGGGCATGACCGAGACCTCGCCTTTGTGCACCGTGTCTTACCCCAAATCGGAGCTCCAAAACGCTTCGCCGGACGAGCGCTACCGACGCGCCGCCATGGCTGGCGTGCCTGTGCCGCTGACCGAGCTGCGCATCCGGGGCGAAGACGGGCAAGACGCCCCATGGGACGGCCAGCATGTCGGCGAAATTCAGGTGCGCGGCCCCTTCATCACTGGCAGCTACCACCAGGTGCCCGTGAACGAGGAAAAATTCAGCGCCGACGGCTGGCTGCGCACGGGCGATGTGGCCAGCGTGGACGCCATGGGCTTTGTGCGCATCACCGACCGCACCAAAGACCTGATCAAGTCCGGCGGCGAATGGATCAGCTCGGTCGATCTTGAAAACGCCCTGATGGCCCACCCCGACGTGGTCGAAGCAGCGGTGATCGCCATCCCCGACTCCAAGTGGAGCGAGCGGCCGCTGGCCTGCATCGTTCTCAAACCCGGCAAAGCGCCCCGACCCGAAGACTTTGCCGCGCACCTGCTTCAACACGGCTTTGCCAAGTGGCAAGTGCCCGACCGCTACGAGTTCATCGACGCCGTGCCCCGCACCTCCACGGGCAAGTTTTATAAGCTCAAACTAAGAGAGCGCTTTCCGGCCTGAGCCGACTGACCGCAGTCTGCACGGCACTGATGCCAGTAGGCTTTGCGGGCATGGGGTTAACAGGCACGGCCCACAATGCTTTATCGCTGCTTGAGCGCTACTTTTTCCAAGGGGACGACCGTGCGCCACCCGTTTGTCATGGCTCTGCTGGCCAGCCTTTTGTTTTGTAACCTGACCTGGGCGCAAGACACGGCCAAAGCACTGCCGCCAGAGCCTCTTCAGAGGGTCATGCAATCTGTGGTGACGGTGCAAAGCCGCAGCGATGCGCAGGCCAACACCAGTCGCACTCTGGGCCAGCGCCGCGAAGGCACGGGCGTGGTGATTGGCCCCGACCTGGTGCTGACCATTGGCTACCTGCTGCTGGAAGCCGAAAGCGTGGACCTGATCGACCACCAGGGCCGTCGCATTCCAGGACAAGTGCGGGCAGTGGACAACCTCAGTGGCCTGGGGCTGATCCGCACTTTGATTCCCTTGCGCCTGGATGCCGTGCCACTGGGCGACTCGGACAGCCTGCCCACACCCGGTAAGCTCTGGACGTTGGGTCAAAGCGAGACCGCCCCCACCGAGCTGGAGTTGGTCTCCAGAAAGGTCTTCGCAGGCAGTTGGGAATACCTTTTGGAAGCCCCCCTGATGACGCTGCCCGCGGTGAACAACTGGAGTGGCGCGGGCTTGTTCGACGACCAAGGCCGATTGGTCGGCATCGGCTCCTTGTTGGTGCAAGACGTGTTTGGCGACCAAGTCCCGTTGCCGGGCAATTTGTTTGTGCCGGTGAACCTGCTCAAAGACCCTCTGCCTGACTTGGTGCGCAGCGGCAAACGCACTGGCCCGGCCACGCCCTGGCTGGGCATCACCAGCCAGCGCCTGCCCAGCGGAGGCTTGGCCGTATTGCGTGTATCGCCCGACAGCCCGGCCGCGCTGGCGGGCATTGCCGTGGGCGACACCTTGCTGGCCCTGCAAGGCCAAATGCTGCAGGACCTGCCTGACTTTTACCGCCGCCTGCGGGCCTTGGGGCCAGCGGGCAGCCGCTTGATCCTCACGGTGCGCAAGGAGGGCCAAAGCCGTGAGGTTGAGTTGCTGAGCACCGACCGCGCAACGGCACTGAAACGACCCAGCGGGATTTGATCTGTTGATCCCTCTTTTTTGAAGCTTGATCCCAAGCCGTTCAAGGAATTTGCAGGAGCCCACCCCGTGGGCCATCGGCGTGGAACACGCCCTCAGGCCGAAAACTTCGGCGGACGTTTCTCAATGAACGCGTTCACCGCTTCGTGGTGGTCGGTGGTCATGTGGGCAATGGCCTGGTACCCGGCTGACAATTCCAGCAACGATTCCAACGAGCTGCGCTCGCCCTCACGCAGCAAACGCTTGGTCATGCGCAGCACCGCACCCGGGTTGGCCGCGATCTTGCGGGCCAGCGCCAGCGCCTCGGGCATCAATTGATCGGGTGCCACCACCCGAGAGACCAGACCGCAATCGAGCGCCTGCTGGGCCGTCAGGGCTTCCCCCGTGAACGCCATCTCGGCGGCTTTGGACGCGCCCACCGCACGCGGCAAGAGCCAGGCCCCGCCATCACCCGGCACGATGCCCACTTTCACAAAACTCTCGGCAAAGGTGGCCTTGTCCGACGCGATGCGGATGTCGCACATGCAGGTCAAGTCAAGCCCTGCGCCAATGGCCGGGCCGTTGATGGCGGCGATCACGGGCACATCGAGGTTGTACAGCGCCTTGGGCAAGCGCTGGATGCCGTTGCGGTATTCCTCGCGGATGACGTCGGGCATGAGTTGTTGCGTCTGGTAACGCAGCATGTCCTTGACGTTGCCGCCCGAGCTGAAGACCGGGCCTTCGGCCGTGAGGATGACCACCCGGATGCTGGTGTCCCGGGTGATGTCGGCACAAGCCTGCACAAATTCTTCGACCGCCGTGTTGCCGGTCAGGGCGTTGCGGGTTTCGGGCTGGCTCATGGTGAGGATGGCGATGCTGCCCTCACGGGTGATGTTGAGAAATGAACTCATGGCAATTCCGGAAATAAAAGGTCAGACCACATCATCGGTCAGCGTGCGCATCAGGTCCAGGCTCAAGGGCTCTGGGCTGTCCAGCAGGGCCTGGCCCAGCACGTCGTGCCAGTAAGACTCTGACCCGGCCGCCTGCCGCCAAGCGTGCAGCCTGCGGGTGAAGAGTTGCAAATCAAACTCGCGTGTGAAGCCGATCGCACCGTGGATAGAGTGGCTCAGGCCCGCCACCTCGAGCGCCGCCTCGCTGGTGCGGGCCTTGGCCATGGCCACGCGCAAACGGTCGGGCACTTGGCCCGTCGCGCACAAGCCCAACTGGGCGGCCATGCGGGCGGCAAAGGTGTGCTCGGACATGAGGCTCAGCTGGTGCTGAATCGCCTGGAACTTGCCAATTGGCTTGCCAAACTGCTGGCGGTCGTTGGCGTATTGCAGCGTGCGGCTGAACACGGACATCAAAGCACCGGCCAACTGTGCGGCATACAGCGCCGCCTGCAGGGTCACGAGGTCATGCACGCCGGGCACCTGTTGCGCATGGTCCCAGGCGGCTTGAGGCCAGCTGATTTGCGCGTCCAGGCAAAACCCGGCCACCTGCACCTGGGCATCGGCCGCAGGCAAGAGACGGCAAGCACCGCC
>CAJBLW010000554.1 GCA_903953985.1 uncultured Burkholderiales bacterium | reverse complement strand
GCGTCGGTGATCAGGCGGCGGTCGAGCAGCCAGCGGCCAATGCTTTTGTAGGGCTGGTCGTTGGTGGCGGCGTAGGCCATGCGCACCCAGCGCTGGCGGCCGTCGGGCTCGGTCACGTTCACCAGGCCTGAGCCTTGAATGTGCAGCACCATCGCGTCCACCGAGTCGGCCAAATACAGCAGCTCTTTGCCGCGCAGGGCGGCGCGTGCGGCGGGCAGTGTTTCGATCTCTTGTCGGCTGAACCAGGGTTTGCGCTGGGCCAGTTGGGCGGGCGGCGCATACAGCGGCACCTGGAACGCGCCTTGTGCTCGGCGCGAGCCGGTCAAGGCGGGTTCGTAATAACCGGTTAGCAGGCCTTCGCTGCGTTGGTCCAGCGCTTCGACCCGGTAGGGCTGGAGTTTTTCACGCATCCAGCGGCGCTGCTCGTTGACGCTGGCGCTGGCCAGTTGGGCCAGCTCTGGGCACAAAGCCCGCCATTCGGGGGCTGGGCGTTGGCAGCTTTGCTGCCATGCGGGCCAGGCTTCGTTGACCGCATCGCTCTCCATGCCAGGCAACTCGGACCAGCGCACCGGCACCCAGCGGCTTTGCTCGCGCACCAGAGCGGGCGGCAGGGGCCGGGCGTCTTCCAGGGTCAGGATGTCTGTGATGCCAGGCAGCGGCGATGGGCTTGAGGTGGGCGGGGCTTGCACCACGGGGGGGGCCGAGCAGGCGGTCAGCATGCCTACAATCGCGGCCATCAAGAAGCCGACCCGCAACGGGCGGCGGGTCAAGAAACGGGGTTTTTGCATGGGTCTGATTTTGCTGGAAGCTTTGCTGGCCTTGTGTATCTTCATCGCGATTGTCTGGTGGACCATGTTTTCCGGCCGCAGCAAAGGTGAATTGCGCCAGACCCAGCCACCAACTGAAAAGCTGCCGGACGCGGCCAGTGAGCATGCACCGGGCCATGCTGTGAGCGAAGCGGCTCCAATCGCATCGGCCAGGCCCGACGAGACCCGCCTCTAAAGCTTTAGTCCAGCAGGCTGTGTGCCCCTTCAAAGCGTTGGGCGTAATAGGTGCTGCTGAGTGCGTCAATGCGCACCCCAGTGCGCGGATTGCTGGCATGAACAAAGCGGCCGTCGCCCACGTAGACGCCCACGTGCGAGTGGCGTGTGCCCAGGGTATTGAAAAACACCAAATCACCGGGCAGCAAATCGGCCCGGTCGATGGGACGGGACAGCCGGCCCAAGTCGGCTGCCGATCCGCGAACCCGCAAGCCCCCTCCTTCGCGCAGCACATGGGTCACCAGGCCAGAGCAGTCAAAGCCCGTGGCCGGGCCACGTCCACCCCAGGCATAGGGGGTGTCCAGCAAGGACAGCGCCACCATCGCTACATCGTTGCGTACGTTGTTGTAGGGACCCGCAGGTATGGGTCGGGATGCCGCAGGGTTAGCCGGCACGGAGCTGGCAGGCGCCGTGCGGCGAGCCGGGGGCGATGAGCAGCTCGCCAGCAACGCGGCGGTGCTCAGCCCCAAACTGCTCAGGAACCAGCGGCGCCGTGCTCCGAGGCAAGGGGATGTGTTCATGGCAATTGCCGCATCAGATTGGCCAGTTCTACCGCTGACTTGACTTCCATCTTGTCGAATACCCGGGCGCGGTGCACCTCGACCGTGCGCACGCTGATGTCGAGTTGGTCGGCGATCAGTTTGTTGGGCAGGCCCTCCACCACCAGGCCCATGACGTCGCGCTCGCGCTCGGTCAGCTCCAGCAGGCGCGATTGCAGGCGCTGCTGGGTTTGCCGAGCCGCCAAACGTTCTTGAGACAAAGCCAAGGCCTGCTCCACCCGGTCGACCAAGGCGTTGTCCGAAAAAGGCTTTTCGCAAAAATCAAAAGCCCCCCGTTTGACGCTGTCCACCGCCGTGGGCACATCGGCGTGGCCCGTCAAAAAAATCACCGGCCAAGCCTGTGCCATGCCCTTGGCCAGCAGCTGTTCGAACAAGGCAAGGCCGCTCATGCCGGGCATGCGTACGTCCAGCAAGATGCAAGCCGATTGCTGCAATTTGCTCGGGTTCGGTTGCCAAGCGCCATCGGCGCTGGGGTTGGTGCCTTGAAGCATGGCCAAGAAAGCCTCGGCGCTGTCAAAAGACTCGCTGAGCAAGCGCCGTGTGCGCAGCAACCAGGCCATGCCCTCGCGCACGCTGGCGTCGTCATCCACAATGAAAACGGTGGGCGTGTCGGTAAAGCTCATGCGGCGATCTTATCCAATAGCACAGCGGGCAAGGTGAAGCGAAAGACCGTGCCCCGGGGGACCAGGGGCTCGAAACTGAGGTGTCCGCCGTGTTGCTCGACCACGGTGCGGCACAGGCTTAGGCCCAAGCCCATGCCTTCGGTCTTGGTGGTGAAAAAGGGGGTGAAAAGCTGACGCGCCACGTCGTCGGCAATGCCCAAGCCCACATCGCTGACCGAGAACTCCACCCAGCTGTGCTCGGCGTTGGAGGCGGCACGCCGCACCTGCAGCACCAGCACCCGCTCCGGGCTGCCGGGCTGGTCCATCGCTTGCATGCCATTGCGTGCCAGGTTCAACAGCACCTGCTCGACCATGGTGCGGTCGCAAAGTACCTGGGGCAGTTTGGACTCGATGCGGATGTGTACCTTGACATGCAGTTTGCGCGCCTGCAGGTTGACCAGTGGGGCAATGGCGTCGAGCAAGGCCTGGGGTGCCACAGCTTCACGTGCCTGATCGCGGCGGCGCACAAAATCGTGCACGCTGTTGATGACCTTGCCCGCCCGCCCTGCCTGCTCGGCAATGCGCCGCAAGGCCATGTGCACATCGTCCATGGTTTGCGGCAAGCTGGCCGGATCATTCAACAGGTTGAGCGAGCCATTGGCATAACTGGCGATGGCGGCCAGCGGCTGGTTCAACTCATGGCTGAGCAAGGAGGCCATTTCGCCCACGGTGGCCAGTCGGGCGGTGGCTTGCAGGCGCTCCTGGCTGGCCCGCGAGAGCTCTTCGATGCGCCGTTGCTCGCTGATGTCGATCACCGCACCCATCCAACCGGTTTGTTGGCCTTGCACACTGATCAGCGGCGCTTCGATGATCAACACCTCAAAGCGCGTGCCATCGGCTCGCATGAAGACCGACTCGAAGCCTTCGCGCGGTGGGGCGTTGCCCGCCAGTCGAACCGCATGACGCTGCTTGTATTCGTCCACCATTTCAGGGGGCCAATACGGCATGGGGGCAGTGCTTCCACTCAACTGTTCGGCGGGCAACCCCACCATTTGGCAAAAGGCCGGATTCACGTAGGTGATGCGCCCTTCCAGGTCGCGTGCGCGCAGTCCCGTCACCAGGGAGTCCTCCATGGCTTTGCGAAAGGCCAGCGCTTCTGCCAAATCGTTCTCAGCCTTCAACCGTCGGCGCGAGTCCTTGGCCAGCAAAACCATCACGGTGACCAAGGCGATCGACATGGCTGTAACCAGGGCTGTCAATACGTTAGGGAACAGGTCGGGCTCGCCCCGTCGGCCGTCCAAGCGCAAGACCAGGGTGTTGCCTGGCAAGTCCACCAGTTGTTGAGCCGTGAAAACGCGCAAGCCCCGACTTTGCCTGCCTGAAATGGCCAGGCGAGTGCCATCGGGCTCGGTGAATGAGATCTCGTTGCGGCGCCCATAGCCCACGCCCAGACGCGCATTGATGAGCTCCTGCAGACCATAGGTCACCACCGTGAAGCCCACCAGTACGCCCCCTTGGGTGTTGGGCAAGCACATGTCCATGACCTCCATGCCCAAACCGTCGGTTTGGGGCAGGAAATAAGAGCGGGAATAACTGGGGCCGCTGCTGCGCTTGGCCTGTGAGCAAGCTTGCTGGGTTTCGCTCAGGGTTTCGGCGCGGGGCACACGCTCAAAAACCGGACTGCGCAAGGAGGAGTCGGCCGACCTGCTCAGGCTCAGCGCCGTATCGCGCCATTCAATGCGCAACATGTCGCGGTTTTCGCGCAACAAAGATTGCGCCCCCAGTATCCAAAAGGCGTCAGAAGGGTTGCTCGATTGCAGGCCTTGCAGCACTTGCACATGGCGCGACAGTTGTGTGCGCAAATCACTCACTGCATTCGTGGTGTCGCGTTCCAACTCTGTTTGCAGCTGGCTGGCTTCGTACCGCCCTGCCAGCCACACCAAGGTGACCAGCACAGCCATGACCAAGGCAATCAATGCACTCCACAGGCTGCGTCGCCCTCGCCCCCCGGGCAAGGCGTCTTTTATGGCCGGCCACCATGCCATGGTGCGTGTTTTCAGGGCAGGAATCAGGCGCTGCCGCGCGTCTTGTGTCATGCCCACATTGTCAACCACGCCATGGCTTGTTGCATCCGGCCTGGATGACTTAGGCGCCGCACTATGGGTTCAGCTCAGGGTGAGGTGGTCTTTGTTGACGGGGGGCCCGTGGGCTGCTCCACCCGAGTGACTTGGGGGTTGGCCCAACTGCCGTCAATTAAAAATTCCTGTGCCGAGGCGCGTGACAAGGGGTTTTGCAAGAGCCATTGGGCAATGAAGGAGGTCAACCCAACCAAAGGGTTGACGGCGATGGCCGCCACCAAGGAGGCCGTACCGGCGTCCACAATGGGCAAGATTTGTGCATGCAATTTCTGGGTTTCGCGGGCGATGTCGGCAGAGCCGTTCAGTTGGACCAAGGCATTGACGCCCTTGATTTGCAGGTTGCGTGTGTTGGCCATGCCGTGCACGATGGTCACGTCACCTTGGACCGAGTCAAAAGCAAAGCCCTGTGCAAATACATCCCGAAAATCGAGCAGCAAGCGCCTGGGCAAGGCCTGCAGGCTCAGCACGCCGAGCAGTTTGGCGACCCCGGGATCGGCCTTGAGGAACTGGCCGCGCCCCATGCGCACATCCAGGTGGCCGTTCAGACTGGGGTAATGCGGGCTCAATGGCGAGCCTTGCCAACTGACCATGCCTGCGATTTGGCCCGTGCCGCCCCGCAAGGCTTCGGGCGTGCCCAACCGGGTCAACAAGGCCCCGGCGTCCTGCACGTCCAGCACAAAATTCATTTCGCTTTTGCGCCACGGGCTGCCTTCGCGGGCAGCCAGCCAACGGCCCGTGCTGCGCAGCGTGCCTTCGGGTAAATCGATGTTGAGCTTTTTCAGTTGCCACTCACGTGCCGCCGGCGTTTGGGCGCGCGCCGTGTCGGTGTTGACCGCTTCGATCTCGACGCGCCCGAGTTGTTTGCCGCGCAGCTCCAGCGCGTTCACCACGATGTCCAGCGCGGGCAGGCTGACAGGAGGTGCTTCGAGCAGGCTTTCTACTTCGTGGGCGCGGGTGGGCGGTAAATTCAGGTGGCTCAGCCGGGCGAACAATTGGCCTGCTTGGTCTGTCTGGCCGGGCATGGCTGGGTCAAAGGCTACATGGCCGCTGAGCTCGTCCGCGTTGATGTTGACCCGCCAGCGCCCTGCTTCGTAAGTGCCGCCAGCTTGAACTTGGTGCAGGTGGCGGCCGCTGGCCATCAAGCTGTTGGCCTTCAGACCCATCCGAGAGGGCAAGTAGTCTTGCCATGCCGGGGGGTGCGGCGCCTTGGCCGTTGAAGGCTTCGGCGGTGCTGCGGGCCGCAAGGCCAGCCACTCGTCCACCACCAGCCGGTCTAAGGCCACGTTGGCCGTGACGCCGGTATCGGGCAAAGCGGGCATGTTTTCGGGTAAAACGCCCAACCCCAGCCGTCCGCGCAGCACGCGCGGCGTGTCAGTGCTCAAATCGCGCACGTACATCAGCCGCGCTGTGTCGCCCAAGCTCAGCTCGATCTCATCTTGCGGCCCGGTTGGGGTCTGTCGCGACCGGATCTGTAGGGCCAATGTTTTTTCCATGTCAGCGGGTTTGCCCAAGGGGGCGGGCAGTTGCAAGCCCAGGCCACCCAGCTGACTGTGTACCGTCAGCGCGGGCAGGCCTTGGTGCCAGTCCAGGCGTGCGGTGTAGTCGGCAGCACCGCTGGCGTACCGGGCGAGCAGGTTCAGCAATGGGGCATCTTGCGCAGCTTGCAGCCCCGCAGCGCTCACACGCCCGCGCGCCTGAAGTGCCGTGCGGCTGGTGGTGTGGGTTGGGTCTCTGGCGTCTGAGCTGGGGACGTTCATGCCGCCGTCGATCAAGGTCGGCCCACCCAGCAGCGTGGCCTGCAGTTGGCGCACTTCAAAACCGCGTTCGGTGTATTTCAAAGTGCCTTGCAAGTTGTTCAGCCAGGGTGTGCCCGGCACCATGCGCAAGTCGTTGCCATTGAATTGCACGCTGCCTTGCACCCGCGTGCTTTGCAGGTCGAGCAGCGGAAGTTGCAACGCAAAGCGTGTGAGCAAGGGACCGCTGGCTTGAGCAGGCTGCAGAACGCCCGAAAGCAAAGCGTCCAGAGGCGACTGTCGAATCAGGCCCAGTACCAGTGGTGCATCGGTCAGGCTCTGGGCCTGCACACGCAGCAACGGTTGATGCACCATGTCGGCGATGTCCACCGATGCGGCCTTCAGTTCGATGGCTTGGGTCCCTTCGCCCACCCGGGCGCTGGCCTCGCGCAGTTGCATGCCCAGGCGGTCAAAAGTCAAACGGCCTTGCAAATCACGCAGGCGTGGCCAGGCCATTTCGCCAGGGTTCATCAGGGACGCCGGGACCATGTCCAGTTCGGCGTCTTTCAATTCGCCAGCAAAAAGTAATGTACCGTCCTCGGGCCTGGCAAAGGGCAGCTTGTCCAGATCTCCCTGGACCTGAACTTGCACATCTTCGTATCGGCCCTGTAACAGAGCGTCTCGAAGGTAGTGGCGCACCTCGGGAGGCAGATTCAGGGGCAGGTAACGGTGCACGGCGGCCGCTTGCACCCGCTGAATACGTCCTTGCAGCGTCAATATGCCGGGGCCTCGGCCATGGGGGGCAGCTTGCCATTGACCTTGCCATTGGCCTTGCAAGTCAGCGTTGGTCAGACTCAGCGACCATTGCGGAACATGCCAGCGCCCAGCAGGGCTGCGACCGCTTGTTTCCCGGGCCCAGCGCACACTTGCTTTCAGTTGGTGCAATGGCACTTCGGCTGGCTCTAGAACGCCCGGCAACCACAGCGCACTGTCCGCGCCGGTTTGCAAATCCAGTCGGCCGCCGCTGGCGTTCAGCGCCAAAGTCAATTGGCCGCCGCGCAGGCCCGGCACGTCGGCACCAGGCAGCGCTCCCCAGGCGGCAACGGCCACTGATCCGGGCTGCCAACTCAGGCCCTCTACCTTGGCCCGCGCTTCCTGGATGTCGGGTTGGGCCCAGTCGCCTTGCCAGCGTAGGCTCAAGAAGGTGACCCGGCCCCTGAGATCGCGCGCTTTCAAAGCGGCGTGCAATTGAGGTGAAAGCGCCGCCCCCAGGGGCAAGCGCAAGGCCAGGGCTTGCAGCGCCTCCAAATCCAATTGACTCGCTTGCAGTTGGCCACTGGCTGCGCGAGCGCCTTGGGCGTGCTTGTAGTCCAGCGACAACTTGCCCTCTGGCCAGTGCAGGCCCTGTTCGCTGATAAAGCGCAAATCCTGGGTTTCTGCTGCAAAGCCCTCGGCATGCACCTGCAGTCCCAGCCGTCCCGACAGGCTTTGTAAAGCCAAGGGTGGCTGGTTCGGGCTGAGCCGG
>CAJBLW010000553.1 GCA_903953985.1 uncultured Burkholderiales bacterium | reverse complement strand
GCCAGCCTCGGCGGAGTGAGGCAAGCCTTGGTCCTTGAGCCACAGGCCTTGCAGACAGACCAAGCGGGCACCTTCGACTTCGGTGTCGTACTGGGCCAGTGGGTGGGTGACGCCTTGAAAGGCCGACAGCGGCTGGCCAAAGGCCTGGCGCTGGGTGATGTATTCCCAGGTTTCATCGAGGGCCGCGCGTGCCACGGCCAAGCACTGCAGTCCGATCAGCGATCGCGAGTAGTCAAACCCGTGCATGACCTGCACAAAGCCCTTGTTCTCGTCGCCCAAGCGGTGGCTTGCAGGCACACGCACGTTTTCGAAAAAGATGGAACCGCGGCCGATCGAGCGCTGGCCATGGCAGTCAAAGCGGCTGGTGCTCAGGCCTGGTGTGTCCATGGGCACCAGCAAGGCGGTGACGCCATGCGCGCCCGACTCGGGTGTGCCGGTGCGGCCAAATACCACGGTGATGTCGGCTTGATCGGCGGCAGAGATCGAGGTTTTCTCGCCGTTGATGACGTAAAAGTCACCGTCGCGTTCGACCCGCAAACGCAGATTGGCCGCGTCCGAACCGCCACGCGGCTCGGTCAGGGCAATCGCGCAAATCGCGCGGCCTTCGCGGATCTTGTCGAGCCAGGGGCGCACCACTTCTGGATTGCCGTATTTGTAGAGGATCTGGCTGTTCAGCGAGGCCAACAGGTTCAGATACGAAAAGCTCAGGTCGGCGCGGGCGATTTCCTCGTGGATCACGCCTGCAGCCACGCAACCCATACCCAGGCCACCGAATTCTTCTGGGACCTCGGGGCAGATGAAGCCCAACTCGCCCATCTCGCGCAGCAAGGTGCAGTCAAACTCGCGCGTCTTGTCACGCTCCAGAAAGCCGGGCTTGATCTTTTCATCGGCAAATCGACGAACGGTCTCGGCCAGTGCCTGCAGGTCTTCGTTGATGTAGGGATTGGGGTTCATGGTTTCTCGATCCGGTATCTGACTTATATGTAAATATGTTGTCCTATTTTAGAGTTCTTTAATGAAAGTCTTCAAGACATTTTGAAATCACAAAACTTATCGTTAACCCCAATAAAAAAGGGTTGGAACTTTTTTTCGATCGTTCCGGTCAGTCAATTTATTCAAAATTGAGACAACATATTGATTCAATTAAGCAAAGCCACGAAGTTGAGTATTGGTCGCGCTCTGACACACATTGTCATTCGCAGGCTAGGCCATTCAGCGGCTCAGGAGGCAGGGGCAACAAAGGCGCAGCCTGTTACTTTGAGCTCCTGCGGTTGGTTGTGGGGCCCCCATTCGAGACCCAAAAACCAATTGGGGGAAATGAGCAGATCCGGATGCCCCATGGCCTGCGCAGCTTGGACACCGTAGTTCAGAGGGTCGGTTTGGCCTATAGCCTGATCGAAAGCCTGCAAACGGGGGCGAGCAGCATGGCCCTCAAACGGACTAAGCCAACTGCCTTGGTTCCGGGCGTCCTTCATCGGGTGTGTGGGCGCATCTCAAAAGCCAGAAGGTCGGTGCGCCAGGGCGCGCAGGCGCTCTGTGTCGGCCCGCACAAACACCGTGTCTGCGCGCACAGTGAGGACCTCGCCGGCCCAAATTTCACACATGACTTTGGATTTGCGGGCCAGTGGCCCATCGACCCAGGCCTTGAGGAGCAGTTCCACGCCCATGGGGGTTGGCTTAAGGTAGTCGATGTTCAGATTGCCGGTGACACATTGGATGGCGGGGCTGCTTTCTGGGGGGCGTTGCTCTTGGCGGTAATGCCAGGCCATGGCTGTCCATCCGCTGTGGCAATCCACCAGCATGGCCAGTAAGCCACCGTAGACCAGACCCGGAAAGCCGGTGAACTCAGGACGGGGCGTGTGGCGCAGCACGACAAATTGGCCAGATGCGTCCCAATGGCTCTTGATGCGCAGCCCCGTGGGGTGCGCCGGACCGCAGCAGTAGCAAACCATAAGTGGGGCTGCACGGTCTTGCAGCGAATCTGCAGGAGCACTCATTTCAACACCCTCTCACACAATGACCTGCACCACAACAGACAGTTGCGATGCAGGTGGACAGAACCGCTTAAATGCCGCTCAAAGGCGGCACAAAGACAGCCCAGTTCAATACATCTTGCAAGCAGGCGAGGCTGCAGGTGTGATCGAGGCTGGGAAAGAACGCTCAATGACAGGGCGCAACATACCGTCGGCTGTCTTGACGCGGGCCACATAGTTGGGGATCACCATCTGGTTGTCGGCCGCACGCACCGGCGCTTTGCCGTACAGGGTGTCCACCGTGGCACCACGCAGCGCCTTGGTCACGTCTTCGGGCTTGACGCTCTTGGCCAAAGTCACACCTTGGAAAAGCACCATGGCACCGTTGTAAGCCTGGCCTTCGGTATCAGATGGCAAGCGGTTGTGCTTGGCCTTGAAGGCACTCACAAAGGCTTTGGTTTGCGGGGTATCGATGTCGGGAGTGAAGCCCACGTTGCCTGGCACATTGGTCAAGGCGTTGCCGGTGGCGTTGATCACGAAGTTAGACAACAAGGCGTGGCCGATCAGCGGGGTTTGCGGGATCAGGCCGAAGTCAGACGCTTGCTTGGTGAATGCGATGGCACCGGCCACTTCGGCGGTCCAGATGGCGTCAACCTTGGCGGCCTTGAGCTGCTGGATGTAGGGCGCGTAGTCTTTGGTTCCCATGGGCACCATCAGCTTGAGCGCCACTTTCTTGCCCTGTGCCGTTACGGCCGATTCGAAGGCTTTGGCCGAATCCTGGCCCCAAAGGTAGTCGGCGGCCATGATGGCAAAGTTGTTGCCAGGAACGCCTTTGAGCCAGTCATTGACCATGGCCATGTCCATCGCATCCGAGTGGTTGGTGCGGATGAAGCGTGTGTTGCAGGAGTCGCCTGTCAAGCGGTCCGCCTTGCTGATGGTACCAATCAGGGCGGCGTCCCAGCGGCTCAGGTTCTGGCTGATGGTCAAAGATATGCCCGAGCTGATTGGTCCGATGATCAGGTTGTGGCCTTCGCGCGAGAGTTTTTCTGCAGCGCGACGGCCTGCGTCGGGTGTGCTCTCGTCGTCGCCTTCGGCCACGATAACGCGCCGCCCATCCACGCCGCCACGGGCGTTGGCTTCTTCCACCGCGAAACGAATGCCGTTGGCCACGTCAGCGCCCATGGTGGCAAAGCCCCCGGACTTGGATGTGATGAGCGCCAGGCGCACCGGGTCTTTGGCTTGGGCCAGTGCGGCCAGCGGCATGGTGGCGGCTAAGGTGGTCAGTGCGATGAGTTGATGAATTTTTGTACGTTGAAACATACAGTCTCCTTGATTTGAAAAATGGCCAATCAATGGCACTCTGCTTACAAAAAATGAGGTGGGCTTGCGCCTGCCTCACACCAAAATGTGTTGCTCGATGTCTTTCAAGCCCTCTGGACTATTCAACACCGGGCCTTGCGCGACCACGTTGCCCTTGGCCATCGCCAGGTAGCGGTGCGCAACGCGCACCACAAGGCTAAGGTTCTGCTCAATCAGCAGCACAGAGGTGCCTTGGTCAGCCACCCGCTGGAAGGTGCCGGCCAGTTGATCCACGATCACTGGGGCCAGACCTTCGGTGGGTTCGTCCAGCAAGATCAAATCGGGGTTGGCCATGAGCGCCCGGCCGACCGCCAGCATCTGCTGCTGCCCACCCGATAAGGCCGTTCCGGGTGTGTGGGCGCGCTCTTGCAAAATAGGAAACAGCTTGTAGATTTCTGACACATTCCAGGGACCTTTGCGGCCGGTGGCCGCACCCAGCAGCAAGTTTTCTTCTACCGTCAGGTTGGCCACGATGCGACGTCCCTGCGGCACCACCGCCATGCCATGTTGGGCTGCGACATAGGGGCGAGGTTGAGTGATCTCTTTGCCACCCATGCGAATGTGACCGCCCTTCATTTGGGCCAGGCCTAAGATGGTGTTGACCACCGTGGTCTTGCCCACCCCGTTGCGCCCGATCAGGGCCACTTGCTCACCCGCACGGACATTCAGACTCAGGTCGTGCAGGATGTGGGCCGAGCCATAAAAGGCATTGACGTTGTCAAGTTCGAGGAGGTTGGTCATGCTGAGCTTCCCAAATAAGCTTCGCGCACCCGAGGATCGGCGCGCACTTGGGCGGGTGCGCCATTGGCGATGACACGGCCTAATTCAAAAACAGTGACGACGTCGGAGATGCCAAACACCACATCCATGTCGTGCTCGACCAGCAATACCGATACCTCCCAGCGTGAGGTCAGCGCTTTCAAGTGCTGGGCCAAGTCGTGCGACTCCTTGACCGACAAGCCCGCCATGGGTT
>CAJBLW010000552.1 GCA_903953985.1 uncultured Burkholderiales bacterium | reverse complement strand
ACCCGGATACGCCCAGTTCTTCGCTCAAGGCCATGACTTGGCGCACGGTGGTGTCGGGGGTGATGACGACCGGGTCGCGCAGCACACCAGATTCATAGCGCTTGACCTTGGCCACCTGGGCGGCTTGCTCTTGCGCCGTGAGGTTTTTGTGCACGATGCCGATGCCGCCTTCTTGCGCGATGGCAATGGCCAATCGGGCTTCGGTCACCGTGTCCATGGCGGCAGACACCAGGGGCAGGTTCAGGCGGATGTTGCGGGTGAATTGCGTCGCCAGCGACGCGTCCTTGGGCAGGACTTGGGAGTAAGCGGGGACGAGGAGAACGTCGTCGAAAGTCAGGGCTTTACCGAGTAAGCGCATAAGCTAAGGCTCCAAAAAATGGATTGTACCCGTGTGGGACAAGGGATTTCCCTGAGTTGGGGCCGAAATTACAGAGCGCAAACCAAGCATTAGCCCGCTCATTTGAGCTGTTTCTCGCCCGCTTAGCCGTTTTGGTAATGCAGCACCTTGAGCGATTTTTCGGGATCGATGTCGACAAAAGCCGGCGGATTGGCCAGCCGCTCAACAAAACGCAGTCTGGGTGCCGCCTCGGCCACTTGGGCGTGTAAAAACTGTGTATCCAGCTCGGGCGCGTTCAGGCACAACAACACATGCCCTTGCGGCTCCAGCAAATCGGGCAAGCGCCGGATCAGCTTGATGTAATCTTTGGTAGCGATGAAGCTGCCTTTTTGGTAACTGGGCGGATCGATCACGATCACGCCATAAGGCCCCATCTTGCTGATCTTTCCCCAGGTCTTGAAGATGTCATGTCCCAGAAAGCGCGCTTTGGCAGGCAAGTCGTTCAGGCGGTGGTTTTGCTGACCCACAGCCAGTGCGGCTTGACTCATGTCCAGGTTCACAACTTGCGCGGCCCCGCCTTGCAAGGCCACCACCGAGAAAGCGCAGGTGTAGGAAAACAGGTTGAGAATGTTTTCGTGTAAGGCATGGTTTTTCAACCACTCGCGCCCGACGGCCATGTCGAGAAACAAGCCGTGGTTTTGACCACGCATCAGATGCACGATGTAACGTGCACCCTGCTCGGTCACCACATGCGGCTCGGGAACACTGCCCGCCATCAGGCGCGTATCGGCTTCACCTGAGACCCGGCTCTGAAACACCCAATTGAGTGGAACGCCCGGGGCTACGGCTTGCCATCGGGCTTCCAGAGCGATTTGGCATTGGGCCAGTTCTGCATCGTTCACTGGTTTGAAGCTGGTCAACACCCAAACGGGTGCGAACCAGTCCAGCGACCATTGCTCACAGCCGGGGTACATGCCGCCTCGTCCATGAAAAACACGTCGGACGTCCTCGCTCAGAGTGATCTGCGAGATCACGTTCAAAAGGGCTTGCATGGTGACTTTTAGTACCCTGCGGCCGAACCGCTCTTGCGGTTGGCAAACAGGCCGGTGCGACCCTTACCCTGGCGCTTGAAGCGCTGACGGCGTGCAACTTTGGGGTCGACCTTGAGCGGGCGGTACAGCTCGATGCGATCGTCCGCATTCACAAGTTGCGCCCAGGGCACTTTGTGACCCCAGATGCCCGGCTGTTGAAACTTGAGCGATGACAGGGAAACAGTATCGGCTGCTGGGCTGACTTCAAGCCACTGGGCAACGCCAAGATCCAACGCCGCCTCCACAGTGCTGCCTATTGGCACCTTCAATCTCAACTCGTGCACATGTCGCGGCCCAAGGCTCCAGCACAGCGTGACTTCGATCATTCGCTCAGCCATAAACCGCTTCGGCGCGTTTGACAAAGGCATCGACCAAGCTGGCGGCGATCTTGTCGAAAACTGGCCCCACCAAGGCGGCCAATGTTTTGCTGGAAAAGCCGTACTGCAAATCCAACTCGACCTTGCATGCGCGTTGCGAGCCATCGCCCACGGGCGTGAAGCGCCACATACCGCTCAGGTTGGAAAAAGGGCCTTGAACCAAACGCATGCCGACCGAACGTCCTTCCTCGTGCTCATTGCGGGTGGTGAAGGTTTGCTTGATGCCGCCCAGGCTGATGCCCACTTCGGCCACCATGCCATGGGCGTCTGTTTCGAGGACGCTGGCTTTGTCGCACCAGGGTAAAAACTCAGGGTAATGGTCCACGTCGGTGACCAGGCGAAACATTTCCTCTGGCGAGTACCAGATCAGAACGGACTTATGGATATTCTTCATACAATGTTGTGATTGTAGTTTTCATTTTTCCTCTGGGCTTGCAGCCTCTTTGCACGCCCTTGTGAACGGCCAGCCCGTCCTCATTTGCTCACCATGGCCACCACCAAAAAGTCCCCTTCTGCGCCCGTATTTGCCAAGATAGCCGAGAACAAAAAAGCGTCCTTTGACTATTTTTTCGAAGAGCGCTACGAGGCAGGCATGGTGCTGGAAGGCTGGGAAGTCAAGTCCATTCGAGAAGGCAAGGTGCAGCTCACTGACGGCTATGTGGTCATCCGAAACGGGGAGCTGTTCATCATCGGCTGCCTCATTAACCCGCTCAAAACGGCTTCGACCCACATCAATCCTGAAGCGGCGCGCACGCGCAAATTGCTGCTCAACAAGGAAGAGATCAAGCGGCTGATCGGCAAGATCGAGCAAAAGGGCTACACCTTGGTGCCGATCAATTTGCATTGGAAAGCGGGAAAGGTCAAATGCGACATCGCGCTGGCCAAGGGCAAGGCCGAACACGACAAACGAGACACCATCAAGGACCGCGAAGGCAAGCGCGAAGTCGAACGAGCGATGAAGAGCCGCCACCGCGACCGCTGAGTATCTGACACCAGGGATCAGTTTATAGGTCGTTGTCTTTAACCCCGACACAGGGGCCTCTTACAACATGTCGGGGCATAAGCCACCGACCCCGCGCGGTCAGGTCAAATCTCGCAGCGGGTGATGATCTGACGGCCAGGGGCTCACAAAGAAACGAGCGGCTTCCGATAAATCCACGTCTTCCACCCGTGCTGGCTTCCAGTTCGGCTTGTGGTCTTTGTCCACAGCCAAGGCGCGGATGCCTTCAACGGAGTCGCTGTCGGCAACAGAACGCAAGTGGAAGCAGTGGTGCACCATGTCGCGCTCCATGCGCAGATCATCAGCCAGGCTCAACTGACGGGCTCGTCGTATTTGTTCGAGCACCACATGCAGCATCAAGGGTGAGCGGTGGCGCAAAACATGTGCGGTTTTCTGACTCCACTCATCGGTCGCCGTTTCCAGCTTGACTAACATATCTGCCAAGTTGGGGAGACCAAAAACCTCATCGATTTGGGGTTGTGGCGTCAGCTTTTCGGGCGTCATCGCGCCCGCCTGGGCCAGCACCCAACGCTCCACCGATTCGGCGTTCTCAAAGGGGCTGCTGATCAAGGTCTGCCAAATCGGCTCCAACATCCCGCTGGCCAGCGAGATGTCGGCCAGTTTCGCCGCAACCGCTTGGGGGCCGTTGAGCATCTGTCCCGTTAAGCCAAGGTACTCGCCCAGACGACCCGGGCAACGGCTCAGAAAATAACCCCCGCCCACATCCGGAAACAATCCAATGTGGGTCTCGGGCATGGCCATCTTGGTGCGCTCGGTCACCACACGCACGCTCGCTCCTTGGCTGATGCCCATGCCGCCACCCATGACGATGCCGTCCATGAAGGCAATATAGGGTTTGCTGTAAGTGTGGATCAGGTGGTTCAGGCGGTACTCATCGGTGAAAAAATCACCCAGTGACGCGTCGCCCTCATGCGCGGCTTGATGAAAAAATCGGATATCACCCCCTGCACAAAAAGCGCCAAACGGCCCTTCTTTGCCCGTACCGCGCACCGCCACTGCCAGCACTTGCGGATTGGCTTGCCAATCGAGCAAGGCCCGAGTCAAGGCCCGCACCATGTCGAGAGACAAGGCGTTCAGAGCCTTGGGGCGATTCAGGGTAATGGTGCCAATGCGGCCTTCGATCTGTGCGATGACTTCAGTCATTGTTGTCTCTCCAGCCTAACCATTGGTTCATGAGCAAAGCCCCCAGGACCAAGGAGCCACCTAACAATACGCTCATTTGTGGAGCTTCGTTTGCGCCCCACCAAGCCAAGGCGATGCCAAACACGATTTCCAGCAGACACAACAGCGACGCCTCAGGGGCTTTGAGGACGCGCACGCAAATCACAGACAACACACAGGGAATGGCCAACTGGAACAAACCCAAAATAGCGAGCAAGCCTACATCGTGAGCCGATGCCTGAAACGGCATAGCCAAAGGCAAGGTGAGCAATGTAGAGAAAACAGCGCCCAATAAAACCGAGGGCACCAAGTCCAGACTGTGGCCATCGCTTTGGCTTTTTTGCGCCAATGTCCACTGCACGGCACCCGCGATGGGAACACACAAGGCCACCAGGGAACCCGCCAGAAAGTTGGGGTCGCCCAAGCTCAATTGGGTGCCGTACATCCAGCCAATGCCAATCCCGGCCAACATGATGGCGACCCAAGTGCGCAAAGGCAATTGGTGCCGCAAAAACACGCGGGTGAACAAGGCGGTGAACAAAGGCCCCACGGCCATGGTGATCAGCACATTGGCCACCGCAGTGAGCGTCAGCGCCACCATGAATGCGGTGAACATAACGCTCCAGCAAACGCCCGATAGCCAAAAGTACCGGTTGCGCCATGGCATGCGAGACCATACCCCCCTGCCCTGCCACAAAGGCAGAATGATCAACAGGGACACGACGGTAAAGAAGCTGCGCCAGAAGGTGACTTCAAAGCTCCGGGCTTCTTCCAAGTGCCGCGTCACCACCCCGGCCATGGACCACAGGGCGGTGCAGCCCACCATGGTCCAAACGGCCAAGCCGTGTGTCATGTGCATGGCCTGGGTCCGATCACTTGTTGCGCTTACGGTCGCTTTCTTTCAAGAAACGCTTGCGCAGACGCACGCTCTTGGGCGTGATTTCAACCAGTTCGTCGTCCTCGATGAATTCGACGCCGTATTCCAAGGTCAAGTCGATTGGGGGCGTGATCTTGATTGCGTCTTCTTTGCCAGACACACGGAAGTTGGTCAGCTGCTTGGTACGCGTGGCATTGACCACCAGATCGTTGTCACGGCTGTGGATACCCACAATCATGCCTTCGTACACCGGATCGTTGGCCTTGACGAACATGCGGCCACGGTCATCGAGTTTGCCCAAGGCGTAGGTAAAGATTTCACCGTCGTCCATGGAGATCAGAACACCGTTCTTACGCCCACCGATGTCACCCTTGTGGGCTTCATAGCCGTCAAAGATGTTGGAAATCAGGCCGGAACCACGCGTCAAGTTCAGGAATTCGTTGGTGAAACCAATCAGGCCGCGTGCTGGAATGCGGTATTCCAAACGGACACGGCCACGGCCATCGGGGTCCATGTTCACCAGTTCGCCTTTGCGCTCACCCAGGGCTTGCATCACGCCGCCTTGGTGGGTTTCTTCGATGTCGGCGGTCACCAGCTCGATGGGCTCATGACGCTCGCCATTGATATCGCGGAACAAAACGCGGGGCTTGGACACCGCCAATTCGTAGCCTTCGCGGCGCATGTTTTCCAGCAAGATGGTCAGGTGCAATTCACCACGTCCCATCACCTCAAAGATGCCTTCTTCGTCGGTTTCGCTGACGCGAAGGGCCACGTTGTGTTGCAGCTCTTTTTGCAGGCGATCCCAGATCTGGCGGCTGGTGACGTACTTGCCTTCACGACCGGCCAACGGCGAGGTGTTCACGCAGAAGTTCATGGTCAGCGTGGGCTCGTCCACTTTCAGCATGGGCAATGGTGCGGGGTTAATCGGGTCGGTCACTGTGACGCCGATATTCAGGTCGGCAATGCCATTGATCAGCACGATGTCGCCAGGACCGGCTTCGGTCACTTGCACGCGGTCCAGGCCCTTGAAGGTCAGCACCTGGTTGACACGGCCTTTGATGGTCGAGCCGTCTTCACCTTCCATAACCACCACGTCCATATTGGGCTTGATGGTGCCTTGGCTGATGCGACCCACACCGATACGGCCCACGAAAGTTGAAAAATCGAGCGCGGAAATTTGCAATTGGAGGGGGGCTGCCGGATCGCCCGTATTGGGTTTGACGTGGTTGAGCACGGTGTTAAACAGGGCCGACATGTCAGGGCCCCATTGCTCACCGGGTTCGCCTTCTACCATCGATGTCCAACCGTTGATTCCTGAGGCATAAACCACTGGAAAGTCAAGCTGTTCGTCATTGGCTCCGAGTTTGTCGAACAAGTCAAAGGCGGCGTTCACCACCTTGTCAGGGTTGGCGCCTGGCTTATCGACTTTGTTGACCACGACGATGGGTTTCAAACCCAAAGCCAAAGCTTTCTTAGTTACGAAGCGAGTCTGAGGCATGGGGCCGTCTTGCGCGTCAATCAACAGCACCACGCCGTCGACCATGGACAAGGCCCGCTCGACTTCGCCTCCGAAGTCCGCGTGACCGGGAGTGT